>MWYU01000573.1 GCA_002050375.1 Chitinophagales bacterium 62-2 | reverse complement strand
ATTCTGGTCGTTATTGTTGTTCACGTTTCCTGTATTTGACTTGCTGCCTAAAGAATTATTTTCATTGTTATTCATATGTAGACTTTATTTAGCCAATGCAAAAAATACACCATTCCAAAACATTCCTTTCAGAACCTGCTGAAACTCTTTATTAATA
Organism: Chitinophagales bacterium 62-2; assembly: GCA_002050375.1. GTDB lineage: Bacteria > Bacteroidota > Bacteroidia > Chitinophagales > Chitinophagaceae > Segetibacter. Next base: position 3,754 of record MWYU01000573.1, on the reverse strand, counting down.
CAATGCAGCACAACTAACAAGCAAGCTGTTACTGCTTAAGAATTATCTTCGCGAACTAAAAAATTTGTATGGCAGAAGATCTGAGTATTAGCAAGGGAAGTAAGCAAGAGCAATACGAGACCTTAATTCCACAAATTGAAGGATTACTAACCGGCGAAGATGATCTTGTAGCAAATATGGCAAATGTAGCAGCAGCTTTAAAAGAGCAGTTCGATTGGTTATGGGTAGGTTTTTATGTAGTGAAGCACGATGAACTTGTGCTTGGTCCTTTCCAGGGGCCCGTTGCCTGCACCCGTATTAGAAAAGGCCGGGGCGTTTGTGGATTAAGCTGGAGCGAAGCCAAAACTTTAATAGTACCTGATGTAGAAAAATTTCCTGGCCATATTGCCTGTAGTAGTTCATCAAGGTCGGAAGTTGTAGTGCCTGTAATTATTAATAATGAAGTGGTTGCCGTTTTAGATGTTGACAGCCAGCATTTGAATTATTTTGATGAAACAGATCAACAATTTTTAGAACGAATAGTGTCGTTAGTGAACTTTAATAGTTAGGACAGATGAACAGTGAAAGTTCAAACTTCTCATTTAGGCATTAAGCTGAAGAATCATAAATAATAGAGTTGATCATCATAATAACAACAATTGCCATAAATCTTATACTTCGGGTTACGAACCTGCCTGTAGCTTGAAGCTATATTTGCTCTCCATGTTTAAAGAATTCTCCAAGACATTAAAAATTTCTGTTCCGCTTATTATCAGCAATGTTTCGCAAATTAGTTTAGGCTTGCTTGATAGTGCAATGATAGGAGCTGTTGATTACCACCAACTTGCTGCATCCTCTTTAGTCATAAATGTTATTACCATTCCACAGGTATTAGGCCTTGGCATGACGATGGCAATTTCTCCTCTTGTAGCCATTGCAAATGGAAGAAAGGATATTTTTAAGGCTTCCCATGTATTATTTAACGGCTTTGCTCTTTGTACTTTGTCGGCGGTTATAATTGCCGTTACATTGGTATTGAACAAAAATCTATTACTGCATTTAGGGCAGGATAAACAAGTGGCAATCTTTGCGCTGCCTTTTTATACAATAATGGTATGGTCACTTATACCGATGCTTATGTTCTCCGCTGTTAAGCAATTTTGCGATGCTCTGGAATTTACGAAAACGGCAATGCTACTATCACTTTTATCCCTTCCAATAAATGCTTTTTTAAATTGGATATTTATATATGGCAGATTTGGTTTTGCAAGAATGGAATTATTTGGAGCAGGCCTGGGAACATTAATTACCCGTGCGCTGATTGCAGTGATACTAATATTAATTGTAATGCGTCACAAACTATTTGTACCGTATATACAACTTCGCAGCAAAGCTTGGAAAATAAGCAGTAAGGCCTGGAAAGAATTGCTGGCTATTGGAATCCCCAGTAGTATGCAGTACGGCCTGGAAGCAGGCGCATTTTCGGTATCCGGAATTATGATTGGATGGTTAGGTGCAACTGCACAGGCTGCTCATCAGATCGCGTTAAATATCGCCTCTGCCACATTTATGGCTGCCCTGGGGTTATCTCTGGGTGGGTCAATTCGTGTGGCAAATGCTTACGGAAGAAATGACAATTTACAATTACGCCGAATAGGACTAAGTACTATTTTAGGAGGACTATTCTATGGAATTATTTGTGCTGTTTTGTTCGTTGTTTTTCAGCATCAGCTACCGCTTTTTTTTACCCCTAATGCAGAAGTGGCAGCTATTGCATCCACCTTATTAGTATTGGCAGCTATCTTCCAAATATCAGATGCCACTCAGGCGATAGGCGTTGGTTTGTTACGTGGCATTAAAGATGCAAAGTTGCCTACCGCTTTTGTAGCATTTGCTTATTGGATTATTGGAATACCTGTTGGCTATTTTCTTTCATTCAAAGTAAACATGGGCCCTTCGGGTATATGGATAGGATTTATCGCAGGTCTAACAGCATCTTCTATTTTATTAAACACCCGCTTCTTAAAGAGAACCAAAATAACGACAATCGATTAGTTCGTGACTTGACATTTTTTCTCATAAACTGTCACTTTTAATACCGGATCCTGAAAAAATTTCAGCAAAGAAGCAGTGGCATTTTACTTGATCTGCATAAGGTGTAAAACAAAAATAAAAACCAATTAAAAAAGGAGGAATTATGACACTCACAAAAAGAAATGGAAACTTATCTCATTCTTTTCCTGGTTTATTAGACGACTTCTTTACAAGGGATTTATTTGATTGGGGTACATCAAACTTCTCTGGTGCCGGTTCTACTTTACCAGCCGTAAATGTAAAAGAAACTGCAGAAAGTTTTGAAGTGGAGATGGCTGCTCCCGGTATGACTAAAGATGATTTTAAAGTTGAATTAAATAATAATGTTCTTACCATTAGCAGCGAAAAAAAACAGGAACATGAAGAAAAAGAAGGTGAGAAGTATAGCAGAAAAGAATTTAGCTACCAATCATTTCAACGGAGTTTTCAGTTATCGAGAGAAGCTGTAGATGCTGATAACATTCAGGCAAAATATGAGAACGGAGTTCTTCGCTTAAGTATACCAAAACGCGAAGAGGTTAAACAAAAACCATTACGCTTAATCAATATCTCTTAACTGAGATAAAATTTACTTAAAAGGAGAGGTGAAAAGCCTCTCCTTTTATTTTACATGCTCCCGAAGGGCGCACCGGTTAGATATTTCCTTTAAATGCTTTTTGCAATTGTATTAGTATCTTTTAAAGATCTTCGACGCCTCTGCCGGTTTTTCAGGATTGAAAACTTTTTGCCAGAGATAAAATTTCATTAAGATAAGTAATTGCGGCCATTGACATCGATGTTAGCGCCGGTGATGAAAGAAGCTCTTCTATTATCAGATCCGATTCCTTTGTCGTTTCCTCCTATCACCGGGGCGACGCTGTCTACTCCCTTTAGGGCTGGGGCAAAAAGTCTTCCCTCAACGGACTAAAAACATCTACCAATAAACCTGGCTTTAAACACACACAACCATGAATAACATGCGATGGCACATAATAACCATCTCCTGTTTTTATAACTCTCTTCTCCTCTCCTATTGTCATTTCAAACACACCGCTTTCTACATAAGTTACCTGTGAATGATGATGTTCATGTAGTGAACCGACAGCATCTTTTTCAAACTTTACTTTTACAAGCATTATCTTATCATCATAACCATATACCTGTCTTTGTATTCCCGGTGCGGGGTTTTCCCATGGTACTTCATTTTCAAATTGAAACTCTTTGCTTTGACGCATGATTGATGTTTTTCTATTTGTACGAAATTATCTTTATTGTTATAACTAAATCTTATAGTGTACTTCGTCTTAACAAAATCGAATTCAACAACACTTTTATTTACATCATCTGAAGCAAGTTTTAGATTACTTACATGGGCAGTATAGCCTGTAGTAATTTCAGCAATGGGATTGGTATTTCCATGTGCTTCTGTTACTTGCGGAAGCCCAGGGCAACTATGCTGCCAGTAGAGACCTTATTAACCAGGTGAGAACAAGAGCTAAGGCTACTCCTGTGATTGTGGCAGAAATAACTTCAGTCCAGTCATTCGAAGATGCCCTCTCAACTGAAAGACGCATTGAATTCGCATTTGAGGATCACAGGTGGTTCGATTTGTTGTGCTATAATAAAACCATGACTACGATTACGGCTGAAGCTGCCATGAAAGAGCATTTTAGCAGGGAATATCCGGTGCACTATATCGATT
>MWYU01000137.1 GCA_002050375.1 Chitinophagales bacterium 62-2 | reverse complement strand
TTCATCACTTGGAAATATGGATTAATTCATGTTACTTTGTATCTCAAAGCACTTTTTATAATTAACGGAAACTAACTTAAACATGCATAGAGATAAACAAAATGGCAGACAAACCAACTTTTAAGCGGGCATTTAAAGCTTGTATCCCGAACTCAAACACAACTTATCATGCCACTGATATAGGCAGCGAAGCACTGGGGCAGCTTATTTTAAGTAAAAGGAACGACAACTGAAATTTTTTTATACCTATACTTTGTATTTCAAAGCACTTTAGGAAATACCAAAAAAACCATTTATAACTTTCAAAAACTCAATTATCATGACACAATCAAACAATTCAACATCACTGCCTCATCAAGTTTCATTGGTTAAACGAATGTTAGTGGGCGCAGGGATTGGTTTATTACTGATCTCACTTTTTCTGTTTTCAACTGATGAACCTAATCCGGAATGGGGAAAGCTATGGATGATAAGACCGCTGATCATTGTTCCCTTAGCCGGAGCAATGGGGGGCTTATGTAATTACTTCATTGTTCATTTTCACAGCATGGTCGGTGTAAACAAGACAATTGCTATGTTATTAAGTGTAATTGTATTTATCATTGGACTATGGCTGGGAATTGTTTTGGGATTAGACGGCACGATGTGGAATTAAACCGCCTAACTCCAGCCAAATTAATAAATTGACAAAATAATTAAACGAAGCCATGGAAGACGAAATTCTCAAATGTATAGATGACCCAAAGCAACTCGAAAAGCTGTTCAGAACTAATAGAGCCCTTTTTAAGCGAGAGTTCACTGCACTATATCCCGAGCTTAAAGGCAACACACCCGCTGATTTCTGGAATGAAAGGCTGAATTACGAAAGTGATGATATTAACTGGGGCACAGGCAGGGAATTATTATTTGTGATAATTGCTTCGCTGGTGGCAGGTGTTATCGCAAAGCTGCCGGCATTTTTATCTATAAGCGAAGACTTTTTCTACGCCAGGAATATTGGTTTTATCATTTTCCCTGCGCTAATGGCCTACTTTACCTGGAAGAATAAATTATCAACAGGCAAAATTGCTTTTATAGCCGGCTCAACCCTCGTCGGTTTAATCTTTATTAATTCCCTTCCTGATGTTAAGAAGAGCGATACTTTAATTTTATCGTGCGTTCATTTAGTCTTGGTTCTTTGGTCTGCATTAGGTTTTGCTTTTGTTGGTGAGACTAAAAATAATGATGAGAAGCGGCTTAGTTTTTTAAAGTATAACGGCGACCTGGTAGTCATGACAACGCTCATCCTGATAGCAGGAGCAATTATGACCGGTATAACCATTGGTCTTTTTGAGCTGATCGGCTTTAAGATTGAAAAGTTTTATTTTGATTATGTTGGAGTTTTTGGGCTTGCCGCTGCACCAATCGTAGGCACCTACCTTACGCAGACCAATCCTCAATTAGTAGGTAAAGTTTCACCGGTGATTGCTAAAATATTCAGTCCGCTGGTATTAGTAATGCTGATAATTTATCTCATAGCAATGGTTTATTCAGGTAAAGACCCTTACAACGACCGGGAGTTCTTACTGATCTTTAATGCGTTATTAATTGGCGTTATGGCCATCATTTTCTTTTCTGTTGCCGAAACATCTAAGACAACTAAAAGTCATACAGAAATTTGGGTTCTTTTTCTATTATCTGTTGTAACTGTAATTGTAAATGGCATTGCGCTGTCAGCCATCTTATTTCGTATTTCAGAAGGGGGAATTACACCCAACAGGGTTGCAGTTCTGGGTGGCAATGTTTTGATCTTGATAAATCTTTTGCTTGTAACTGTGCAACTTTTCAAAGTGCTATCAAAGAAGGCTGATCTAACAGGAGTCAAAAGAGTCATTTCTTGTTACCTGCCGATTTACGGCGTATGGGCCATCATTGTGACCTTTTTATTTCCATTCCTGTTTGGGTTTAAATAACTTATTTTTTTTCATATAATTAAAAACTAATAAACGCTAATGGATAATACACCAATAATAAAAACAACTGCTCTCAATTACTATTTCAATAAACAGCAAAAGACCTTAGATGACATTAACCTTCAAGTAGAAAAAGGTAGCATCTACGGATTTTTAGGACCAAACGGTGCTGGTAAAACAACCACATTAAGATTATTATTAGGCTTACTAAAAAAACAGCATGGCTCAATCGAGATCTTTGGAAAAGAGTTTGATGACCATCGCATTAAATCTTTAAAGAAAATAGGTTCTTTAATTGAGCAGCCTTCTTTATATGGTCATTTAACTGCAATGGAAAATTTAAAGATCTATTGTAAAATCTACGGAGCCCGGAAAGAAAGAATTGACCAGGTTTTACAATTAGTTGGTTTGGAAGGAACGGGAAAAAAGAAAGCAAAACAGTTTTCATTAGGTATGAAACAGCGTTTGTCAATTGCTATAGCCCTTTTGCATAATCCCGATCTTTTGATTTTAGACGAACCTACAAATGGTTTAGATCCAAACGGCATTATTGAAACAAGAGAATTAATTAGAAAGCTCAATAGAGAAAATGGGGTAACAATTATTGTATCAAGCCACATTTTAGCAGAAGTGGAACGTATGGCTACACATGTTGGTATTATACATAAGGGCAAATTATTGTTCCAGGGTACTTTGCCTGAATTGCAGAACTTGAAGAACAAACAAACCTTTATTCAGATTGATACTAGTGATAATGATGCAGCTTTAAAATTATTATCAGCAGAATATAGTGCCGAAGACAAGAATGGTTACGTTGTTCTTCCTTTTAAAGAAAAAAGAGTAACGGCATCCATTAATCGCAAACTCGTTGAACAAAATATTGATGTTTATCTTTTGCAACCGCAACAAAATGATCTCGAACAATTATTTATTGACATAACTTCTAACAATAACTAATGAGCTTTATAATATCTACACAAGCAGAATTGCTTAAAACAAAACGTACGGCTTCTTTCTGGCTAAGTGTAATTGGTTCAGCCTTTATTCCTACACTGCTTTTCATTGCTCTTTTTACCAATCCTGATACAGCCAAAAATCTTGCAAAAGATCCATGGACTAAGTTCTTTAATATGGGATGGCAAATTTTATCTGTGTTTTTTTTACCCATGTATATTATACTCAACTCTACTTTAATAACGCAAATAGAATTTAAGAACAACACCTGGAAACAGGTATTTGCCTCTCCTCAATCCCTCGCAAACATTTTCTTCTCCAAGTTTTTTACGATTCATTTAATGATACTTTTCTGTTTCTTATTATTCAATATATTCATGATCCTTGCAGCTGTAATAGGAAACCTTATCAACTCAAAATACACTTTCCTGGATCGTAGCATTGATTGGGAAATGCTGTTGAAGTTGAACTTCAAAACCTACATTTCAATTTTAGGCATCAGTGCTATTCAATACTGGTTATCGTTAAGATTTAAAAATTTTATTGCACCCGTAGGTATAGGTTTGGCTTTAGTGGTGGTAAGTATAATTGCATTGAATTATCATTGGGAGCATATCAATAAATACCCCTATTCCTTTCCTGCTCTTACATTTGATTCAATTAGAAAACAAAGCAGATACTTTATAGAAATCCATGAATGGAATTCAGTTGGCTATTTTCTATTTTTTATACTACTTGGCTTTTTAGATATGAAACTGCGAAAAGAAAAAGGTTAAAACCCTATTCTAAAAGGGTTTAAAGACATATGGAAGAACTAAGCAAGATTATGACAAATGAGGGTAAAAAGCTTTCTATGATCATCTGAAATCCTTTGAACAATTAATTAAATCACAGAAATAGATATGGAAACAAAAACAGTACACCAGAACAATGACCAGGATATATGGGAACCGATAGATTTTGTTTTGGGAATGAGCGGATCCGGGAAAATTTTTTACCTGTATAC
>MWYU01000348.1 GCA_002050375.1 Chitinophagales bacterium 62-2 | reverse complement strand
CTATTTATGGGTCAAGAGGTGCAAACGGCGTTGTATTAATTACCACAAAATCGGGTAAAGTAGGTAATGATAAACTTACATACTCCACCCGTTTCGATTTAAGCCAGCTACCTAAAAAGTTGAAATTGCTTAGCTCTTATGATTATATGAAGTATCGTAATGAGGCCGCGAAAAATGATGGCAAGGACTCTTTATATAGCGATTTCCAGTTAGATTCTATTTCCAAAGAAACTAATACTGACTGGCAAGATCTTGTTTACCGCCCGGCGCTTTCACAAGATCATCAACTTTCTTTTTCCGGAAGAGATGCAAAAAGTAATTATTTATTATCCGGAAACTATTCTGACCAAAAGTCAATAATCAGGAAGGCAAGTTATAAAAGATATGGACTAAGGTTTAATTATGAAAGGCAGGTTTCACCAAGATTGAAAGTTGGTATTCGTAACTATATGTCTCTTTCAAACCGAATTTATGGTCAACAATCCAACTGGACAGGAATATTAGGTTCTTCTGTTGTTATGGGCGCATTGTCATTTAATCCTTTAAATATCCCTTTTGATACAGATGGTGATATTGATGAAGATTTGGTCAATAATCCACTTACAGTTGTCAATCTTGTTAAAGACAGGACGCAAATACGCACGATTATTTCAAATCTTACTATCGGTTATAAAATCACCAACAATTTACAATATGAATTGAGGGCAGGTGTTAATGATTTGTATTCATTACGCAATCTTTATTATCCTACAGGCACTTTTATAGGAAACACGGCTCCGGGTGGTTCGGCTACACGGGCAGATAATTCAAATTCAAATTATTTGGTTGACAATATTTTTACCTACAAGAAAATTTTTAATGACAAACACTCTTTAAATGCAGTTGCCGGGTTTTCTTACCAAACATGGCGAAATGCACAAAGCAGTGTTACTAACCAAAACTTCCCATCCAATGCGCTTACTTATTTTAATATGGCAAGTGCTGCATCTCCCGGAAGAACATATACAACAGATGAGAGAAGGTCTCTCGAATCGGTTCTTAGCAGGATAAACTATGCATTTGACAGAAGATATATAGTAACCTTGACAGGCAGGTACGATGGTGCAACACGTTTAGCTGAAGGAAACAGATGGAATTTATTCCCTTCAGTAGGGCTTGGCTGGAATGTTTCGAACGAGAAATTCTTCGGCCAACAAGTACTTTCAACTTTAAAACTACGTACAAGTTATGGAGTTGCAGGAAACGAAAACATAGCTATTGGTGCAACACAGGCTAGTTATGGACTTAATTATGCTGTAGTCGGATCATCTATTGTACCTGGTTATGTGATAGACAATTTTGCAAATCCTTTGCTTGGTTGGGAGACAACAAAGCAGATAAATGCAGGAGCTGATTTCGGTTTTGCTAACGATAGGTTTACTTTTACTGTAGATGCATATAGAAAAACTACTACTGATCTTTTAATTAATCTTGCGCTTCCCGGGTCTGTCGGTTTTGGCAATTACTTTACTAATGTAGGGGAAGTAATGAACAAAGGTGTAGATTTTGAAGCTAATTATAGTTTGCCCAGAGGGCAAGTGAAGATAGATTTGGGGGCTAACTTCTCCATTTTTGATAATAAGGTTATCAACATGGGACCTTCAGCAATCATTTATGGAAGAACTTATCTTGCCGGAGGAGCCGTATTGCTTGGCCAAGCTCTGCAAGTCGCCAAACCCGGCTTTCCAATATCTTCTTTCTGGGGATATAAAACGGATGGTATATATCAAAATGCATCTGAAGTTGCTAAAGATCCTGCAGCAGGAGCATCAAAACCAGGAGATGTACGATGGGTAGATTTGAACAGTGACGGGCAAATTACAGATGCAGACAAAACAGTTATTGGCAATCCCAGTGCTGATTTCACTTATGGCTTTAATGGCAATTTATCCTACAAAAGACTATCATTTAGCTTTAGTATTTTTGGCAGTCAAGGCGCTGAGCTACTTAATATAACGAGGTGGATTGTGGGAGGCAATAATACAACCGGTAATTATAATTTGCTTCAGGATGCATGGGATGGAAGATGGCGTGGTGAAGGCACAAGTAACTTATATCCAAAAGTAACTACTAATAGTGTTCGGTTAAACCAACGTTACCCTGACTGGATGGTAGAAGATGCATCTTTTGTAAGACTTCAGAGTCTTAACATCGGTTACAGTTTCAACTTATCCGGGGCTTCTAAAATAAATGCCTTTAAAGTATTTTTTTCCGGAACAAATCTAATTACTATAACAAAGTACACAGGTTACGATCCTAATGTAAATGCATTTGGCCATAATTCATTAAATAGTGGGGCCGACTTTGGTACCCTTCCACAGCCACGTACATTTTCGGCCGGTTTAGAAATTACTTTTTAAATAATTAAAATTCTAAAAATGGAAATTCTAAAATATTTTTCACTTGCCCCTTTAATAATAATACTGCTTGTTATTCCCTCATGCAGATTGGATGAAAAACTGATTGATACTCCAACACCATCAATAATAAAAAATGAAAGCGATGTTACCGCTGTTATCAATGGAGGTTATTCACAATTCAATGATGCAGCTGCATTTAAATTTCAGGGAATGATGATGTTATTTCTTTGTGCTGATGATCTTTATTCCGATGCCGGTGCAGAGCTTGGAAACTATTCGCGCAGAAGTTATAACAGCGTAAATACTTCACCCTTTTGGAATAAGTTATATTCTACCATTGCAAATGCAAACGATCTCATAAAAACATTAGATAATTTACAACTTGACAGTGCTTTTAAAAACAGAGCTTATGGTGAAGCATATTTTTTAAGAGCTTTTAGTTATTATTATTTAGTCAGGCTATATGGTGGAGTACCGTTAAGATTAAAATCTGTAGATATTAATAGCGACTTTTATTTAGCCAGAAATACTGTAGATGAGGTATATGCACAAATATTTGAAGATTTTAAAAAGGCATCAGAACTGTTGCCTTTATATTCTAAAATATCACAGGCTGAATTAGGAAGAGCATCAAAAGGTGCAGCTCAGGCTTTGTTAGCGCAGGCATATTTAACTTATGGAAACCATTTAGCATTAAAAGGAGGAACTCCAACAACACAATATGAGAGTGCTAAACTATATGCAGATTCTGTTATTAATAGTAACCAATACGCTTTGCTTCCTAACTATAGCGATTTGTTTGAAATTACTAAAGAAACAGGTGCATATACAGAAGTGATATTTGGTGTAAGATTCCAAACTGACCAACAGGCAAGAGCACAACCGGCTGCAGGGTCAGAATTTGCATTACGTTTTGGTGCACCTAATACACACTTTGTGAGCGGTAATACTCCTAATGGTCAGGGAGATGCAAGCATAAAACCTATGTCCTGGATTGCAGACTACTACCGTACAGATGATTATGCAACAGATACAGGAGCAACACAGGTTATAGATTATCGTAACGAAAGGGCATTTATGCAAAGAGGTTTTAATAGCATTCAGAATAAATATTATGCTGTCTATCCAAACATACCCGCAACAACTGCAGAAGGTACAATAAACACCCCATTAATTGCAAAATACATAGATCCTTCAGGTAAGGATAGCAGAAACAATGGAAATGATTTTTTCATAATAAGGCTGGCAGAAGTGTACTTAATAAAAGCAGAAGCAGAAAATGAGTTGAATGGGCCCACAGCAATTGCTCGGGCTGCTTTTAACAAGGTAAGGGCTCGTGCAAGGCAAGCCGCAGGTATAGCAAGATCAGTTCCTGCAGATGTTGCAACCAATCTTACAAAAGACCAATTCAGAATGAAGATATTTGATGAGCGTGGCTTAGAGCTTATTGCCGAAGGACAAAGATGGTTTGATCTTGTTAGAATGCGTAGTCCGCTTAGCCCTGTACAAACTATGTATG
>MWYU01000329.1 GCA_002050375.1 Chitinophagales bacterium 62-2 | reverse complement strand
CTCTTGCTCTTGACGGATTGGGTAGGTTTACCAATCTGGGAGCTTCAATACTTATTATGGGATTATGCGGCAATGCAATCCTGCCACTTTTTTACGGCTATTTAGCGGATTTATATAATGTTCGTGCTGCCTATTGGGTATTGTTCCCTTGTTACTTATACCTGATGTTCTATGCCATTTATGGCCATCGAATAAAAAGTTGGTCTGTAATAAAATATAAACAGGGGAGTAAAGCAATCATTTTAAATAACAATTAGAACCTGAAATGGAGAAACCTTATTTAAAAATATATAACGGGCATATCATAACGCCGTACCGGATAATATCACAAGGAACAGTTGTGGTTAAAGGAGAGACAATTATAGAAGTAAAGGAGGGAGATATTGACGTACCGGATGCGATAGAAATAGACGCTTTCGGAAAGTATATTTCACCTGGATTTATTGATCTTCATGTACATGGGGGAGGCGGACATGATTTTATGGATGGTAGTGAAGCGGCATTTTTAAATATTGCAGAAACCCATTGCCGTTACGGAACTACCTCAATGACTCCAACAACACTAACCAGTGAAAAAGAGGGATTATTGCATACCCTGGAACTTTATGAATTGGCTAAACAAAGTAATAAAAAAGGTGCACAGTTTTTGGGTATGCATCTTGAGGGACCGTATTTCGCAGTGAACCAGCGGGGAGCACAAGACCCACGTTATATTCGGGATCCGGATCCTTCAGAATATAAAGACATTTTATCAAAGAGTAATTCCATTACCCGATGGAGTGCCGCACCTGAACTAAAAGGTGCAATAGCTTTTGGCCGCTATCTCAAAAGCAAAGGAATACTTGCAGCATTAGCTCATACAGATGCGATTTATGAGGAGGCATTGGAAGCTTTCGAAAACGGATTTACACTTGCGACACATTTATATTCCGGCATGTCAGGAGTTACACGTCGTAATGCTTATCGCTTTGCCGGAGTGATTGAAAGTGCTTTTATTATTGATGAAATGGATGTTGAAATCATAGCCGATGGCGTCCATCTTCCTGAACCTTTGTTAAAACTTGTTTATAAAATTAAAGGAGCAGATAGAATTGCTTTGATAACTGATGCTATGAGAGCTGCAGGTATGCCGCCGGGAGAAAGTATTTTAGGAAATATTAATTCGGGGCTAAAAGTAATTGTAGAAGATGGTGTAGCTAAACTTCCTGACCGGAGTTCTTTTGCGGGTAGTGTTGCTACAGCCGATAGATTAGTTAGAACTATGATCAGATTGGCTGATGTTCCATTGATTGATGCAATAAGGATGATTACTAGTACACCAGCACGTATTATGGGAGTTTCAAATAAAAAAGGATCCCTAATAGCAGGTAAGGATGCTGACATTATTATTTTTGATCACAACATAAACATCGGGATGACCCTGGTAAAAGGGAGAATAGTTTATGACAGGCAAACGGAATTAGTTGGATAGTGCATCTTATTATGTAAGAAAAACTTATTGTAGTAAACTTAAAAATTTAAGCCCTTTCATTATTTAATAACCTATTCACGAGTGGTAGATTCTCTGATAATTAATTTTCCTGGTATGATCACTTCTTCATAAATAAAGTTCTTCTTATTTATATGCTTAAAAAGTAATTCACAACTTTTACTTCCAATATCAAATGCAGGCTCAGCCATAGTTGTTAGAGATGGTGAAATGATAGTAGAAGCAGGATCATTTGTAAAACCAACAACGCCTATCTCTTTTCCAATCACAATATTTTTGCTTTTCAAAGCCATCATTGATCCGATAGCTTTTCTGTCATTTACCGCAAAAATAGCATCTGGTATTTGTTCGCATTCTAATAATTGATAAGTATCACTTTCACCACATTCCTGCGAAAAACCCGAATAAATTATCCATTCTTTCCTAACCGGTAAATTATACTTTTCAAGTGCATCAAGGTATCCTTGTAATCTTTTTTCCGTGAAGGTTAAACCCTGATGACCTGCTATGTGAGCAATTTTGGTGTAACCATTTTCAATTAAATGTTCTACAGCTGCAAAAGCCCCATAATAATCATCTTGCATCACTTTTGATGTTTTTATATTATTTGGAACCCTGTCAAAAAATACAATGGGAATACCTTCATCTATTATATTTTGAAAATGGCTGCAAGAGTCGCTGTTAGAAGATATGGATACTAATAAACCATCTATATTGGCAGTAGATAAGTTTTGGGTAATGGATAGTTCTCTTTCATGCGAATCATTAGTAACAAATAAAACAATATTATAGCCTTTATTGTAGGCTAATTCCTGAATGCCGGTAATTACAGTTGAAAAATAATAGTTTGTTATCCAGGGTAATATTATTCCGATATTATGACTATGTCCTTTTGCTAAGCCTACAGCATTATAATTAGGCTTATAATTTAATTGAAGAGCAACTTCCATAACTTTGGCTTTTGTCTCTTGATTAACATCATAAGTACTCCTTAAAGCTCTCGATACTGTAGAAACAGAAATGTTTAAAACTTTTGCTATGTCTTTTATTGTAGCAAGATGACCCATAATATTTAATTATAAGGTATAGGCGTTTAGGTAACAATTTTAAGTGATTGAAATTAAACGTATTGGCTCATTTTTTACCATCTTTTTTATGAGTAAATCGAAGATTACCCCCATTGATTGTCTTCTATTGTAGCGGAAATGATATTCGTTGAGATAACCTTGCATTCTTTCTTTACTGCAATGATGATGGATTCCTCTTAGCCAGCTTTTAATATTCATAATGTGTATATGGATGTCTTTAAAGTTTTTCCCATCATCTGATGCTACTTGTTCTAGTTTTTTAAATTCCCCTTTCAGTGGTGTATATCCACGCCATTCATCTGATATAACCTTCGCATCTTTAGAAACATACGTCTTTAAAAATTTACCTAATTCTTTTGAGGAAGCATTTTCTATCACCTCGGCGTATGCCCTTCCAACACCCACTTCCACAATTTCTAATGCTACAACTATCAATTTCTTTGCTCCAACGCTTCTCCCACGCTTTTGTTCCTCGGGGCCACCAATCATAAACTCATCTACATGAACTATGCCTTCTAAAGGATGGTGGAGGCTGCTGGCCATTGCTTGTTGTATTTTCCATTTAAATTCCCAACATGTTTTTTGGCGTAGTTCAAATTCATTGCTTAACTCCAAACTCGACATACCCTTTTTCTTTGTACTTATTTTAAAAGCAATATGAAAAGCCTTTAACAATGAAAATTTTACTTTATCAAACATAGTTCCGGCTGTAGGGCTTTCTTCATATCGGCATTTAGTACATCGCCTATTGTATGGCTTTTTCCCCTGACAATATTTATCGCTCTTGCATCTTTTACAACTGTAACCATCTTCCCATTTAAGAGATGATAAATATTGTAAGCAATCCGCGTCCGTCTTAAACACCTGATGGAATGTAATTGAATTCACACCCCCAAATTTAGACCGTTCTGACATTAGACAAAACTATCCTATTGCGATCTAAACGCCTATACCTATTAATTATATTCCTAAGAAGTAGATTTTTAATAATCCGAATATTAATCCTGCAATTAAATAGTCACCCCTGCCCCATGGTCTGCAATTAACATGAGCAGTATTTCGAGATACAGATTTTGCTGCCCCTCTATACCCTACTTTAAAACTCTTCAATGGTATGTGAGATAAAACAGAAATAGTAATATTTATTTTAAAGGCAGGTTCCAAAGTTCCCAAACAAACATGCGCGCCATTTTAGTTAGTCCTAGGCTTATTGCAAAAAAATTAAAGTATGAACATCCTGGTAAACCTCCCCCTTTAATCATTCCTGCTTCAACTGAGTAGTTTTTGTTTGTTTACTTAAACATTGCCGTGGCTTCCCTCTCCAACAGTTCATTGAACACATCCGCCTTGTAGTAC
>MWYU01000418.1 GCA_002050375.1 Chitinophagales bacterium 62-2 | reverse complement strand
CCCCATCACAGAGACAATTTTAATACCACGTTGATATCCAATGTTTTCGCATTTTTTTTCAATTATGTAGTAAAAAGATTAGTAGAAGTTTTTCCTCGATTGGATAAAAAATTGAAATATAACTTAACCTCTAATTTATGCTACTAATAAAGTATCAAATAAATACTATAGGTATGATTTTTAAATAGTCTTTTTAAAAACGCATTATTATGAAAAAGATTGTATTACCTCTTATCTTCTTTTCTTTAACTTTTAGCATAGGTTGCCAGAATGAACAAAAAGAAGATAGTACAGAAGTGGCTGAAGAAAAAAATGAAAAAAAGCAGGACAGCACAAACACCGAAAAGCTTGAAGATGACCAGGAATTTGTGGTAAAAGCAGCAAGCGGGGGTTTAATGGAAGTCGAATTAGGAAAGATTGCCGCACAAAATGCAGCATCTGCAAAAGTGAAAGCATTCGGACAAAGAATGGTAAAGGATCACAGTAAAGCAAACGCTGAATTGAAAGCACTTGCTTCGCAGAAAAATATCTCTATACCCGCCACTCCGGGCGAAGATCACCAGAAACATATAGATAACTTAAAAGCTAAAAAAGGAGCAGAGTTCGACAAGGATTATACAAGTATGATGGTGGATGATCATGAAAAAGATATAAAAGACTATGAAAACGAAGCCAGCAACGGAAAAGATGCCCAAATAAAAGCGTTTGCACAAAGCAAAGTGCCTATTTTAAAGCAACATCTTGAAATGGTAAAATCAGCAAATAACACCGTTAAAGATTAATACAAGAGTTAGCTATATCACTGCTGTTTGTTGTGATATAGCTACCTTTCTGCGAATTTATTTTTTAAACGTACCCCGCTATAAAACATTCTGCTGTTATAGGTTCCAATACTCTGAAAGCCAAAGCATTTACTAAAAGTCGGTGAGCAGCAACTATGGTCTTTATTGCATATTAGTTAAACGATAGTAAGTATTCAAACTTTACTGCGTTCCTTGTAAGGTACCTGTTTCGTAAGCAGATAAGTTTGTATAAGGCTTTTATTTCGACAGGTGGATATGCGTTGTTCTCTTCCTCTATCAATTGCTGAAGAACAGGTAAAGTAGATAGATCTAATGAAGGTATAAGTGATTTTATTTCTGAAAACGAATAGGTCGGTTGCATAAAAAAATCAGTTTTTCAAAGGGGAAGTATTGGGGAGATAAAGAGTATTACCTTATTTATATAGTAAAACTAAACATGAAATTTCGATTTACCCTATTATTTCCCGATTTAATTTATTATTATTCTTTTTATCGGAAATAGCAATTATTTCATCGATAAACAGAACTTCATACGAGGTATCTATTGTTAACCAGGGATCGTATGCGAAACCTTTGGTGACTATAAAAGTTTTATAATCCGTTTTTATTCAGCCAACCCTCTTCCTTATTTTCCTTATTTACAAAATAAAAGTCTCTATAAGAAGCCACTATATTTACCGTTTCGCCAACTAACAAGGTCGTTTTTCGTGCTGCAAGAGCGTTAGGTTCATCAAGTAAAGGCTGGGCATTCTTAATATTTATCTTTTTGATAGTAGAGGTAGCAGCGCTTACATTTCCGCTGGCAATATATCCTTCACTTCCATCAGGTAACGAAGCTTTATACCATCCTGCTGTGGCTGCTTCTACTCTTAATAATGTATTTGCCTCAATAGCAAATCCATCCTTAAAGTTTGTTGACGGTTCAAGGTAAAGTGTAGTTGCTTTGTTGTTTCTAACCCACTTATCAATGTTTACCAACGGCGCTGTTATCTTTTCCGGAACTTTAATTACCCTGTTTACAAAAGGCAACGGATCAACAGCTCCACTATTGGTGTAAATGCCAAAATGTAAATGAGAAGCTGTGTGTTGCGCATTACCGGTATTTCCTACTAATCCGATGGTATCACCTGTTTTTACCCTTTGTCCTCTTTGAACAAGTTGCTCGTCCAGATGGGCATAATACAGTGAATAATCCTCCTGATCGGGATTTAAAAAGATTATTTTGCCCCCGAGTCCATATTCTTCTACACGCGTTACAACACCATTTGCCGCCGCAACTAATGGCGCTCTTCTGGGGGCAAATATGTCGATGCCTTCATGTTTCCTGGTTCCGTTATCGCGCCCTTGCCCCCAAAAGCTTCCTATACTGCTTTTTACATTAGGCGCTATTGGAAAGGCCAGTGAAGGACCGTTCGTAACTGATAAGGTATATTCTCCACCTTTCAATAGTTCCGGCTGTACTCTTAATACATAATTGCCATCTTTCTTTATAGTGTAAGTAAGCAATGCAGATATAGTATCTGCCGAAGCTAAAAGCTTCGGTTTCGTAGTATTGCTGGTAACAGAAGGTTCCCACAAATCAAGATAAACAGCAAAACCGGTTGTTGGTTTTTTGGTGAGATTAACGGTGATTTTTGCACCACGCTTTGCACTAAAACGAACGCCAACTGCCTTCGGCCTGTCAGCGGGGAAATAACCGGTTTCGCTGTAAGGAAGATTTATGATTAACGGATGTAATAAACTTTGGTCAGCAGCCTGGAACCATTGTTTACCCATAGCCGTTTCCTGCAAACCAGCCTCTTTAATTTTATCGCCATAAACCTGATGCGGACTTTTATTACCAAACAAGCCTGAAGGTCCGCTTGTAGTACAGGAAACACCAAATATTGCTATAAAAAAATAAGGTAAGTATTTATTTAAGAAAATGCCTTTGAAATTCATACCGGATGAGCTTTCAAATTCTACGCCATTAAAAGCAAAAAAATTTTTAACGGGAAAGGGATTTATTTATATCATTTTAAAACATACACGAGTAGAGACAATACTACTGGCATTAACCTGTTTACATCTTTATTCCTTTGATACTTGCTTAACTCCTTTTAGAAACGGTTCGCTATTTTAATTCTTGCACTCTAAGCAACCCTTTAATATAAATTTCCGTTTGCTATCTATATTAACACCTTTCTCTATATTGCACCTTAAAAAAAACCAAAAATTTATGAAGAAAATTTACTTTTTACTTCTATTAGTGTGCCTTACAAACGGCATCAATGCACAATCCCCCGTTACTATTGTGGCCGACAGGGATAATTCTATTTACTCAGAAAGTGGCACTGCAAGCAATGGCGCGGGGCAACACATTTTTACCGGAGCCAACGCTGCCTCAAACCTCAGGCGGTCATTAATTCATTTTAACCTAAGTACTATTCCCGCAGGGTCTGTTATTACCGCTGTTTCTATTTCTCTATATGCCAATAAATTACCTCCTGCCTCGAGCGGACCAACAACAATAGAGTTGCATAAACTTTTAGAGGATTGGGGCGAAGGAACCTCAGACCCGACAAACGCAGAAGGCCAGGGCGCACCTGCTACAGCAAACGACGCTACATGGACATCGAACCTTTTTAATACTTCCACATGGACCGCGCCGGGAAGCGATTTTTCGGCTACTAAAAGCGATAGCGCTTTAGTTCCCAGTATCGGCATTCTAACATTTGCGTCTACACCTGCATTAGTTGCCGATGTACAAAGCTTCGTCAACGCCGGTGCATTTAATTTTGGCTGGGTTATTATGAGCAGTGCAGAGGATACCGCGAACACCGCAAGGAGATTTTCTTCAAGAACGAATCCTACCGCCGCTCGACAACCTTCTATTACCGTAACTTATACAGCCAGTTTACCCGTAACTCTAAAAACATTTTCAGGTACCTTACAAAATAACCGGGCTTTGCTTAACTGGCAAACAGTTACTGAATTAAATAACCAATATTATGAAGTAGAACATAGCATTGATGGAGTTACTTTTTCATCCATTGGCAAGGTTAACGGAAATGGAAGTTCAACTGCTTCCCATAATTATACTTTTACACAAAACAATCTTACCCAGGGAAAGCATTATTACCGATTAGCAC
>MWYU01000493.1 GCA_002050375.1 Chitinophagales bacterium 62-2 | reverse complement strand
AAAGCGAAGGCGATATTGATTTGAAAACACCTTTGTACGAAATGGGGGTTCAGGGAATTTTTACCCGGACCCTTGATGTTGCTCTGCTGCATAATCGCATCGATCTTGCCGTACACAGCATGAAAGATGTGCCTACAGTTTTACCTCAGGGCATTATTCAATCCGCTGTTTTAAAAAGGGCTTCCTATAAAGATCTTTTCGTTTATAAGGGCGACAAGAAAAGCGTTGAAGATGCATTAGGTATCGTAGACGGTCAATGGTTAGTTCGTAAAGAAACATACATTCAATATTCGATATCCAACATTCAACATGCAACATTTACTGTAGCCACCAGCAGTATCCGCAGAAAGGCGCAATGGCTGAACCGTTATCCAAGTCATACATTAGAAAATTTAAGAGGCAATGTAAATACCCGCTTAAAAAAGGTAGATGAAAGCGAATGGAACGGAGCCATCTTTGCTGCTGCAGGACTTGAAAGAATTGACCTTCGCCCTGAAACTTCTATTGAATTAGACTGGATGTTGCCTGCGCCGGCTCAAGGTGCTATAATGGTTGTTTGCAGATTAGGAGATGAATATGCATTTAAAGCCTGCAGCTATTTTAATGATGAACAAACCGCATTATGTACAAAAGCGGAAAAAGATTTTTTAAGAACATTAATGGGGGGTTGCTCTACTCCTATAAGTGCACTGGCAGAAATAAAAAATGATCAACTTGTTTTTAGAGGAAATATCTTTTCTGTAGATGGAAAGCAAAGAGCGGATGTTGAGAAAAAGGTGCTTACAACAAATGCTATTAATATTGGAAATGAAGCTGCACAGGAACTGCTAAACAACGGCGGACAAGCGATAGCCGATACAATACCACATGAAGCAAAATAAAATTTTTATACTAACAACGCGTCCTTTAGCCTATACTACTATGTTGAAAGCTACAGATGCAGGTGTTGAAATTGATACCGCTTCTTTTATAGAAACAAATAACATCATTAATCAACCTATCGCAGAAAAGATCAGGCAATATGCTGCACAAGATGTTTCAGTGGTATTTACCAGTATGAATGCGGCGGAAGCTGTTATTGATTGTTTAGAGGTGTCTGACATTGTACCAGATTGGACTATCTATTCAATGGGAGGAACTACTCATACTATTTTAAAAAATTATTTTACTGATAGCGAAATTATAGCTGATGCAAATAATGCATCTCAACTTGCAAACGAGATTATTGAAGATGAGACCGAAGAGATAGTATTTTTTTGCGGTAACCAGCGAAGAGATGAATTGCCAAGGCTGCTGCAAAATGTAAGTATAAAAGTAAACGAAGTGGTAGTTTATGAAACTATTGAAACACCGGTAAAGATTGATAAAAAGTATAACGGCATCTTGTTCTTCAGCCCAAGTGCTGCAAGAAGTTTTTTCTCTATAAACAAAATTGATACAGATACTGTTTTATTTGCCATCGGCACTACTACGGCTGTAGAGTTAAGAAAGTTTAGCCATAATAAAATATTAGTTGGCGAGCATCCCAACAAAGAACAATTAGCGGAGAAAGCGATAGGATATTTCGGCGAATTGTAATAACGGTTTTAAAAAAATGAATGATATAGGCAAACAGACAGATAGAAGAGTTTAGCAGAATTACTACTGTATTCTGTGTTCCTAATGTGACTATGTGGTTAAACATTACTATTTTGATAGCTACAACTATATTTCATTAAACACTTTAAATGACCGAACTAAAAAACGACCTGATATTAAGAGCACTTCGCGGAGAAACAGTTGAAAGACCACCGGTATGGATGATGCGTCAGGCAGGTCGCTACTTACCTGATTACTTAAAGTTAAAAGCTAAGTATGACTTCTTCACAAGAGTTCAAACACCAGAGCTTGCAACAGAGATAACCTTACAACCTATTGACCAGGTAGGTGTAGATGCTGCAATTATTTTCTCAGACATATTAGTTATACCGCAAGCAATGGGTATTGAAGTTTTGATGGAAGAAGGGAAAGGTCCATCATTACCGGCTGTTATAAAGACACAACGAGACATAGATGCTTTAAGAATAGATGGTGTTGAAGAGAGTTTGAGATATGTAACCGATGCTTTATCACTTACAAAAAAAGAATTAAACGGAAGAGTTCCACTAATAGGTTTTGCGGGAGCACCATGGACAATTTTATGTTACATGGTTGAAGGCAAAGGCAGCAAAACATGGGATAAGGCAAAACAGTTTGCATACACAGAGCCGGTGTTAGCACATCAGTTATTACAGAAGATAACTACCATAACGATAAACTATTTAAAAGCGCAGGCAAAAGCCGGTGCTGACGTAGTGCAGGTATTCGATAGTTGGGCAGGCGCATTAAGTCCGGCAGATTTTAAAGCCTATGCACAACCTTACTTAATACAAATAGCCGACGCATTAAAAGATGAGGTGCCTGTTATATTATTTCCCAAAGGAACGTGGTATGCAATTGAAGATTTAAGTTATAGCTCTGCAAGTGGGATTGGTATTGACTGGACTATAACCCCTCAACAAGCCCGGACTTTTGCTGGAAACCGCGTGACGCTGCAAGGCAATTTCGACCCGTCAAAATTATTAGCTCCAATACCTGAGATCAAAAAAGCGGTTAGGGAAATGATTGATGCTTTTGGAACTCAACGATATATTGCTAACCTTGGACATGGTATTATGCCTAACGTTCCTGTTGATCATGCCAAGGCTTTTGTTGAAGCGGTAAAAGCCTACCCCGGCCCTTCCTAAGCAAGGGAGAGCTAACTATAAAAGGCTATCTTATTTAATACTGATTTAAAATATCTATAACTTGGATATAAACATATCTGCAAATTATTATGATTTTTCTTCACTTCCCCCTTCGGAGGTTAGGGGGCTTTGGATAGAATTTATACATCAACTCCAAAATGATATTTGTGCAGCCTTAGAAGCATCAGATGGCAAAGCAAAGTTTATAGAAGATGCATGGGAACGGGCCGAAGGTGGTGGAGGTAAAACACGTGTTATCGCTGACGGAAATGTTTTTGAAAAAGGTGGAGTCAATACATCCATTGTATTTGGAGAGGTTACAGATCTAATGAAATCACAACTAAAGATCAACGGAGATAAATGGTTCGCATGTGGACTTTCTTTGGTTGTTCATCCTTTCAATCCGTTTGTTCCAACGGTTCATGCTAATTACAGAATGTTTGAGTTATATGACTCCTCACCTGAAGGGGGAGGCCGGGAGGGGATTTTAAACGACCGGTGGTTTGGCGGCGGCACTGACTTAACTCCTTACTATCTTTTTGAAGAAGATGCTAAACATTTTCATCGAACTTATAAAGACGCCTGCGATGCTTTTGATCCTTCGTACTATGCTAAGTTCAAAAAAGAGTGCGACAACTATTTCGTGAACACCCATCGAAACAATGAACGCCGCGGTATTGGTGGTATCTTCTACGATTATCAGAAACCAACCGAAGATAAAGATGTAAACTTTTGGATGAAATTAGCAAGAACCTGTGGCTATGCCTTTATCGATTCATATATACCTCTTGTAGAAAAAAGAAAGCAAACACCATTCACCCCGGAACATAAACATTGGCAGGAAATACGCAGAGGACGTTATACTGAATTCAATTTAGTGCATGACCGAGGAACAATCTTTGGACTAAAAACCAACGGTCGAATTGAAAGTATATTAATGAGCTTACCTCCAACGGTTCGCTTCGAGTATAACTATAAACCAGAACCAGGAAGCGAGGAAGACAAGTTGTTGCAAGCGTGCTTAGAGCCCGTTGATTGGACTAACAATAGCCACAAAGCCGCAAACACAAAAAGTGACGCAAAGAAATTTAGCAATACTTAGAATCTTTCGCCTTAATGGCAAAAAAAATAAATTATGTTTTTACAACGACGAAATAGAATATTAAGAGC
>MWYU01000333.1 GCA_002050375.1 Chitinophagales bacterium 62-2 | reverse complement strand
GTTATATATGGAAAGTGATAAGGACTATGTAAAAGTGTTTACAGAAAAAGGATTTATTATCACCCCGCAAACTATTGCAGCAGTCGAGGCGATGTTATCCGATAGTCTTTTTATAAGGATACATCGTTCTTATGTCGTTTCGCTTAATAAAATAAAATCCTTTACACATGAAACGGTTGAGATAGGGGATAAAGAATTACCTGTTGGAAAACTATACCGGAACAATTTTTTGAAACTGCAGGGAAACTGAAACTGCATTGGTTTCACCTTTTTCAACCAACGTGGAAATCAGCTCCTGTAATTTAAAAACCATACAAACAACCTGCTATGAGAAAATTAATATTGTCTTTACTAATGATAGCCTTTCATACAGTGGTGTTTTCGCAAAACACCGGTTCAATCAGTGGAAAGATAACAAATAAGCAAACCAATGAAGCCCTGCCGGGCGCAACCATTGCAATTAAAGGAATTCCGGTTTCCTTAATTACAAACAATGAAGGATATTTTAAATTCCCCAAACTAAATGCCGGCAAAGTCATTCTTGTAATATCCTATGTAGGATATGAGGCCCTGGAATTACCAGTAATCGTTACTAATGACAATACAACTATTGCCGATGCGGGTTTGACTTTAGATAACCGGCCGGGAAATGAAGTGGTTGTATCCGCATCAAAAAGGGCTGAAAAAATAACCAATGCTCCTGCATCCATCCAGGTTATCGGGGTAAAAGACCTTGAACAATTTTCCGGTTCCAATGTGGGTGAACTGGTTTCTAAAGTTCAGGGAGTTGAATATACACGTAGTGGCGTGGATGAGATCACCTTTAATGCAAGAGGACTTAACAGCGCTTTTAATATTAAAGTTTTTCAATTGGTTGACGGTCGTAATAGCATGGCGGCAGCAAGCGCCGGCATTGCTTTGTTTAATAACGGCAGTACAAATAAAGATGATATTGAAAGAATAGAAATTGTATTGGGACCACAGTCGGCACTGTATGGGCCCAATGCACATAATGCGTTGTTCAACTATATCACCAAAGATCCCCGCAAATACCCTGGCACTACCGTAGCTGTCAGTGCTGGCAGCCAATACCAGTTCAGCAGTCGCTTTCGCCATGCTGCGAAGATCAATAACAAATGGGCATACAAATTAAGCGGTGAGCATGCCACAGGAAAAGATTATAAATGGTACGATTCGGTGTATGCAGGGGGAAATGCAGGACCGGTAATAAATGGTTTTGGACCGATAGTGGCAATACCTGAACGAATCCACGATTTTAATTTCCGCCGCTACCGTGGCGAAGCACATGTATATTATAGTGTAACACCAAAAGCAGATATCATTCTTTCGTCCGGAGGCAGCCAATTTACCCGCTTGCAGGTAACCCAAGCCGGACATAACCAATTAAGAGATGTAACCTATGGTTTCCTGCAAGCCCGATTTGTTCATCCACGTTTTTTTGCAAACATCTATAATTCCTGGGTCAACCTGGGCACTTCAATTATTATAGGTAGTTATACCCGTGACTTTTGGAACCGTACTCACAGCACTATCACTAATCCAACCAGCGCATTATTATATAACAACTTCGGAAAATTATCTCCTGATTCTGCAGAAATGTATGCCCTCCGTTTGGGTAACACGGTCAAAGAAAGAAGCCAGCGATTGAATGGCGAGGTACAATACAATTATAATTTTCAAAAAGCAGGTTTGTTTTTGGTTACGGGGTTAACCTACCAAAAAGAAAAACCCAATGGTTTTGGTATCAACCTGATTGATAGTTTCCAGCGAATAAGGATTACACAATATGGAGCAGTACTGCAATTGGAAAAATCATTACCATGGAAGATGCGGTTTATTGGTTCTACTCGTTTTGATCATCATAGTAATTTCGGAAGTTTTTTTGCTCCAAGGTTTGCATTGGTAAAAGCCATTAGTAATGGTAATTTCAGAATCACCTGGGGCAGGGCCTATGCAATGCCCAGTATCTTAAACCAATACGCAGGTATTAACGGGTTTCTTTTTGGAAATGGTAAAGGCATATTTTATATACCTAATGGAACAAATGTCCATGACATATCGTTATTTAAAACTACCGCGCCTTTGAAACCGGAACAGGTAAATACGTGGGAGTTTGGATATAAGGGAACGATCGCAAAAAATCTTTTTGTTGACATCAACTATTATAATGGGCTTAGTAAAAACTTTATAAGCCCAACAATTACTGTGTATGGCAGGGTGATAACAGCCAATGGGATTAAGGTTACGCATAATCCAGCTTTTGCAGGATCAGCCAGAAATGATGACACGTTAAGGAATGCACAATTCCTTACTTTTTTTAACTATGGCGATATAAGGGCTTATGGCTTGGACTTTGGTTTACATTATACATTCAGTAAATTTTTAAACGCAAGCATTAAATACTCATGGTTTGGTTCGGATATTACAAGGGATGTTTCAAAAAATGATGCTAATAAGGATGGATATGTTTCATTGGAAGAAACAAGCCTGAATGCGCCGAAACACCGCGGAGCTATACTTCTAAATTTTCAAAATTTGTGTAAGGAAAAGATGTTTGTAAATCTTTCTACACGTCTTGTACAGCAATACGAATTTTACAGCGCCAACCAGATAGGCACTGTCGCAGGTGAAGGTTCCCGGGGTAAAGTATTTGGAGGGATCAATCCGGAGAATGGCCAACCCCGTTACTATCTGAAGAATTTTGATCATGGGCCACTCGGAGGTTTTACAACTGTTGATCTAAGTGTTGGTTATAGAATAAATAAGATGACCTCGGTAAACATCGGGGTTACAAACCTGTTTGATACCAAGCAGATTGAATTTGTAGGATCTCCATCCATAAGCAGGCTGATTAGTTTTGAAATTAAGGTGCATCTACCGCAGGATAAAAAATAATAATTGTTTATTAAAAGGAAATAAATGAGAGATACGAACACCAAAAAACTAATGCAGGAGAGAGCATTTTCATGCCCTCGTTGGTGTTCCCTCGTCGCCTTGCCGTTGTGGTGTCTTTTGACCAACAACAAGAAGCGCAGGAAAGAATTTAAGCGATCTTAGCTTTCCCTAAATTTAATTGTTGGTGACAAACACCAACAACGGCGTAAAAAAACTAAGGCCTTGTATCGGCTTTACAAACAATTATACAACATCATAAGCTTTCTTTTTTCTAAATGTATGTTGTGCAACATTGACCTTTTGTTATCTGCATAGCCTTTTCTTAACAGTCCATATTTGCTGTGAAAAATTAAGGATGTCGTTGTATAGTGCTCGCAATTGTGAGCAGAATAAATGACACTAGAAAAAGTCCACCTCTTAAACCTTGGAATAAATGCCATCTTGTTCGCATTTGAGACCACTTTTCAAAATTATCAGCAATCTGCCATTTTGCGGTTAGGTTGTTTATTGGAACATTAATCGTCAGTGTAGTTACTATGGTAATCGCAATGCAGATAGCAGCTATTATACGCAGCCACATAACAACTCTTGGGTCATTACGAGAAAAAATAGCAAGCATGATTACGAGAACTCCACTAAGAGGCATTATTACCGGCATTACCCTACCAAAGGATTTAAGCATTGATTGCTCCAAATTTAGTTGTTGGTCATATGGAAGTTTCGCTATTATTGGTTGAATACCAAACCATGAACCAATTTCCGCCCCTGACACCCAGCCAATGGCAAGTAATGTAAGAACTTCTAATGTTATTTTCAGCATTGTTTTCTTTTTGTTAGTTTGTAAATTCATACTGTTGCTTTTCGTCTGTAGGCTTGCAGATAACGGAACAGGTATTTGTGAAGTGGCTGAAGTCTGTGTTACCACAGCATAACTAACCTTGCTCCAGCTGAATGTCGTTTGGTAGTTGAAAGACAGTGATGCAGCAGCCATTTTACAAATACAGTGTTAGCGGCATGGTTTTAGGC
>MWYU01000455.1 GCA_002050375.1 Chitinophagales bacterium 62-2 | reverse complement strand
GTTCATACTAACCTTATTTTAAGTTTGAGAATGAACTTTTTGCAATGCAATCATTGCAAAAAGCACTAATACTATGCATTTTATCATCCATATTTTATCGTTTAAAGATACGGGTGGCAGCAGCACGAAGTTTTGTTGATTCTCTTGTTATCTTACATTTTTACACAAAACCTAAGTAAACCAATAGCCTAAGATGTTAAAGGATTTTTAAAAGTCAACTCTTATATTTGCGTTTCATTCAAGGTTTGCAGCAATCATGTTTAATATCATTTTGTTTGGTCCTCCCGGCAGTGGAAAAGGTACGCAAAGCGAAAAACTCATTTTTAAATATGAATTAAAACATCTTTCAACGGGCGATTTATTAAGAAGCGAAATAGCGAGCCAAACCGAATTAGGCCTTGAAGCAAAAAAATTTATGAACAAAGGGGAGTTGGTTCCTGATGAAGTGGTAATTGGAATGATTAGTTCTGCTCTTGAAAATAATCCGCACTCCAAAGGTTTTTTATTTGATGGTTTCCCCAGAACTGAAGCGCAGGCGGCAGCTCTCGACCAATTACTTAAGTTTAAGCAGACAGAGATTGGAGTAGTGCTGGCATTGCAGGTATGCGAGGAGGAATTAATTAAAAGATTGCTTAACCGGGGTCTGACAAGCGGCAGGCCCGATGACAATAATGGGGAAGTTGTAAAGGCGCGGATTATAGAGTACCACAAAAAAACATCTGCAGTAGCTGACTATTATAGAAGGTTTGATAAAGTAGTTGAGGTGCCTGGAGAGGGAACCGTTGATGAGATTTTTGAAAGCCTTTGCGCAGAGATTGCCAAAAGAAAGCCTTAAATTTATTTCGTTTTATACCAACTGCAAGGCCTCCTTCGGGAGGTTTTTTATTAAGATGGAACTTGCGAGTTTCTTCTAATCCAATCAACAATGCTTTCGAAAGAAGTTGTACCAGTTGCAATGTTCAATTACAAAAGAATAAGCGTTTTCATGCGAAGCAATGAAATCTCCGTTACCTTTTTACACAAAAAGGTGAAGATAGGATTCTGAATAGAATACTAACAATCATTAGTTTTGTTTCAAAAAACCTGTATGCAAAAATTAGAAAATCTTGTTTTAGGAAACTGGGTAACAGGTGATGGAGATGGACAGGTTTTATTTGATGCAGTTAACGGAGATGCGATAGCCGCTGCCACAACCCGAGGTTTAGACTTTGCAGGCATGTTAGAATATGGAAGAAAGGTTGGTGGACCAGCTTTAAGAAAAATGACGTTTCATGAAAGAGGCAGAATCTTGCGGGCTCTCGCATTACACCTGACAGAGCAAAAGGAAAAATTTTATACTATAAGTTATAAGACCGGCGCAACACGTCTTGATAGCTGGATTGATATTGAAGGCGGCATCGGTAATCTGTTTGCTAATGCATCTCTTCGTCGAAAGTTCCCTAATGAAACTTTTTGTCTGGATGGAGAAAGCCACAACTTAAGCAAGGGCGGAACATTTATGGGACAGCATATTCTCGTTCCTAAAGAAGGTGTAGCTGTTCACATCAATGCTTTCAATTTTCCTGTCTGGGGCATGCTCGAAAAAATTGCAGTTAACCTTTTGGCTGGTGTGGCGGCGATAGTAAAACCTGCCTCACTTTCCTGTTACTTAACAGAAGCCGTGGTAAAAGAAATTTGGACTTCAGGTATTCTTCCCCCGGGTGCTTTACAATTAATTTGTGGCAGCGCCGGTGATTTACTGGAGCATGTTACCAGCCAGGATGTAATTACGTTTACGGGTTCTGCTTCCACAGGTTTAATGTTGAAATCTCAAAAGAAAATTTTAGAAGAATGCGTTCCTTTTAACATGGAATCTGACAGCTTGAACTGCATCGTCTTAGGTGAAGACGTAACGCCTGGAATGCCTGAGTGGGAAATATTTATTAAGGAAGTTAGAAAAGAAATGACGGTAAAAGCGGGGCAGAAATGTACTGCCATCCGAAGAATTTTTGTTCCTGAAAATAAGCTCGAAGACATGCATATCGCTCTCGGCAAAGCCCTTAGTCAAACCACTATTGGCAATCCTCAAAACGAGAAAGTTCGAATGGGTGCATTAGCAGGCAAGAGCCAGGTAGAAGAAGTGAAGAAACATGTAGAAGACTTACTTCGAACATCACAATTGATTTTTGGAGACCCGGAAAACTTTGACCTGATTGATGCGGATAAAAGTAAAGGTGCATTCCTTTCTCCGTTGCTGTTGTTGAATGAAGACCCTTTTAATGCCGAAGAAGTTCATACCATTGAAGCTTTCGGACCGGTAAGCACATTAATGCCCTATAATAATATTGATGAGGCAAAAGAGTTGGCCAAGAAAGGCAAAGGTTCGCTGGTATGTTCTATTGTAACAGCAGATAATAAAATAGCAAAAGAGTTTGTATTAGGTGCAGCAACCCATCATGGAAGAATACTTGTTTTAAATAATGAATGTGCTAAAGAAAGCACTGGGCATGGAAGTCCATTACCGCTTTTGGTTCATGGGGGACCTGGCCGTGCAGGCGGTGGCGAAGAAATGGGTGGAGTGCGGGGTGTAAAACATTATATGCAAAGAGTTGCCGTGCAAGGTTCGCCATCTGCAATAACTGCCATTACTAATGTTTATCAGCCTAACGCCAGACAAAATGAAGACGATAAGCACCCCTTTCGGAAGCACTTTGAAGAACTTAATATCGGGGATACTTTAATTACGGCAAAACGAACAATCACCGAAGCTGACATAGCTAACTTCGCTAACCTTAGCTGGGATCATTTCTATGCTCATACCGATCACACATCTTTAGAAGGTACTTTGTTTGATAAACCTGTTGCCCATGGTTATTTTATATTAAGCGCTGCTGCCGGTTTATTTGTAGACGCTAAAAAAGGACCCGTGTTATTGAATTATGGCATTGATGAGTTACGATTTACAAAGCCCGTATATGCCGGTAGTACGATTGGTGTAAAGCTTACAGTAAAAGAAAAAATAGACCAGGATAAAAGAGAGCCGGATGAAATAGCTAAAGGTATTGTGAAGTGGTATGTGGAGGTGTATGATGAAACCAACGAGATTGTTGCTATTGCAACAATACTTACTATGATAAAAAAGAAATTACAGTAATTTAGGTCATCCAACTCATTTACTATGATTACTGAAATTAATGATGGTTACGTTAAAACAGAAAGGGAACATGGGATAACTACTATCGAGTTTTATCATCCCCAAAGCAATTCATTGCCCGGAAGGCTTTTGGAGTCTATGGCACACATTATTCATAGTGAAGGGATAAATCCTGATACAAAAGTTATTATTCTTAAATCTGCCGGGGCGAATGTTTTTTGTTCGGGAGCTTCTTTTAAAGAACTGGAAGCCATTACTACAGAAGCGCAGGGAACACAGTTTTTTAGCGGGTTTAGCAGGGTAATAAATGTAATGCGTAAGGCACCAAAATTTATAATCGCAAGAATACATGGAAAATGCATTGGCGGTGGAGTTGGCATAGCAGCAGCGGCAGACTATGCAATTGCTGCGGAAGGTGCCGAGGTAAAACTAAGCGAGCTTTCTGTTGGGATTGGCCCTTTTGCAGTAGGCCCCGCAGTGGAAAGAAAGATTGGCTTATCTGCATTTACGCAGCTAACTATTGATGCAGAAATGTGGCGCTCCGCAGATTGGGCAAAGAGGAAGGGATTATATGCTGAACTACATGGAGACATAGCGGCAGTGGATGGTTCAATAGAAAGGTTGGCAAACCATCTTACCCATAGCAATCCTGAAGCTATGAGGGAATTAAAGAAGATTTTCTGGAAAGGATGCGAGCATATAACAAAATCAGGAAAGGGATGTTTACAAACCCTTTCCTGATTTATATTTTCTGTCTTATCAATTTTTATTTGAAATAAATTGAAAAGGTTTTAGTCTATTTTTCTGCACGAGCTTTTCGATA
>MWYU01000302.1 GCA_002050375.1 Chitinophagales bacterium 62-2 | reverse complement strand
GGTGTAGGTGCCGGAGCCTGGTAAGTGTATAGTGTATTGTTGTTTCTCTCATAGAAATAAACAATCATCGGATACTTCTTATTGGGGTCAAAGTTTTCAGGTTTGTAAAGAACGCCTTCTGTTAACTTACCTGTATAAGCAATCCATTTAAATAATTCTGCATTTCCCCAGAGGTAATTATTCTGTTGGCCATTCAGATTGGATAATTTTATTCCGGTTAAACCTCCGGTATGCCGTCCCGTGATTGCTTTTTGGTCTCTATTTTTTTCCAGAGTAGTTGCGATGGAAGTGCTATATAAATCAGGAGAATGTTTAAAACTCTCCATAGTATATATATAAGCATCTGCGCTATCAGCCTTAGCGAAATAATTAATTGAAAGAGAATCCGATGCAGCAATTATTTCTGATTTATTAACCCAATCTTTATTTATCCTGGCTATATCTGTCCGCTTCGAAGTTTCATTGAAGGCCTTAAAATACATATCCTTTGCAGTATCTATAGCTTCCTGCTTCTGTACTTGTCTTTGCGTGGGGCCTTCTTCATTGCGGGTAGTATTTATATAGCGATAAGAAATTTTGGGCGATACTTCTCTTGATGGTGTAAGCAGGGACGGGACCTTTTTGTTCTCCGGATCCACTTTCCATATCGAATATCTGTCGTAGACATACACATATTCATCATTCTTTTGCCATCCCATAATACCATAAGCATTGGGATCGTCCGGAACATCATTTTCTTCGTCGTACAAAGGATACTTGATTTGCGTTGATACTATATATCTCTTTGACGTAAGCGAATTATACACTGAGTACTGCCGGGCTTTCTCATCAAACATCAACAAATACTTACCTGTATAAGAAGGATATTGGGTTCCTTTAAAGTTTGAAACTATGGTAGTGGCCTTTCCGTTAGCAGGGTTTATTGCATACAATTTTTTAAAAGTAAATCCCTGCCATTGCCCCGCTACCCTCATACCTGAGTCAGAAACCCCGTAAAAATATGCTCCATCACCCTCTGAGGTAGAAAAAACAGGGTTGATCCACTCATCTGCCAATTGAATTACTTTCTGTTTTTCCCAGTCATAGGTTGCAAGAAAACTTCTTTTCTCGTCCCTGTCACGGGTCTTTAATTGCTGGGGCTGCAAAAAGTCATCTTTGTAAGACCAGATGTCAACATTTACCCTATCAACTTCAGGTACAGAAGTATCTTTCGGAGGAAGAATGGGAGTTGTACCAAATAATAAACGTTTACCTGTTTTGCTGAATTCTATTTTAGCAAATTCGCTGATCGTCCAGCTTTTTGGTACACCGGGGGTTAAACGGTCTGCTAATAAAAGAGCACTGTCGGTTTCACCTTTATAATAATAGAGCTTATAAAATTTCTGTAATGCTTTTGTACTGCTGTCTCTTTCAGCAACAAATGCCAATTGTTTTCCATCTTCATCGAAAATAAAATTTTTTGCCTCGTTTACACCTTGCATCAGGATTTTTGATTGATCGCTTGCCAGATCATATAGCTGCACTGTTGCCTTAGTCAGGCTGTCTTTCTTAGGACCTCTCGTTTCAAACAATAACTTTTTTCCTGTTTGGCTTAAGCTGTATTCAAGTACACTTTTAAAAGTTTTTTCTTTGCCTGTCACGAGGTTTTTTAAAACCAGGTCTCCACCTTCATCTTTACCCTCTTCAGTTTTTTTGATTTCATCTACCGGCGTGGCTGTAGGTACGTTTGCAGGTGTTGCTACTGTAGTTGGAGAGGCGCTGTTATTTGCAACTGTGCTATCAGTTTTATCTTTCTTCTTTTCAGGTGTTTCAAAACGGATAGCCAACAGATTCTCTCCTTTCTCAGGCAGTTCGTAACTCCTTACTCTTGCATATTTTTGCAGCTTGCCTGTTTTAAAGGTATAAATGCCAAGGCTGTCTTTAGGAAGCTCTTCCGGCTTCTTCTTTTGAATTTTTGCCTGGTGTGTTTCCTGAAACAACGGTCTTATTTTAAAAATGACAGCGCTGTTATCTGCTGAAACAGCAGCGCTATAACCACGGCTTACTTCTGCGATCATTTCTCCTTTTGCTTTTTGGATGACCAGTTTGCCATCTCCTTCCTGCTGGTTAACGGTATAAGCAACATAAGCGCCATTGTTACTGATTATTTTTTCACCAATGCTTTGCCATGAGTCATACACAGAATGATCTAATGGCTTCTTATTTTGTGCAAAAGTGATTAGGGGACTTGCCACTAATACCAACCAGAATATTTTTTTCATCACGATCATATTTTGTAATTTTTAAAAATATAAAAAGGAGGCTGAACTTATGGAACAACCTCCTTTTTTATTTTTTATATCTGCATGAAGCACCTTGCTTTGTGTAACAAAAAATTAAACACCATTATGAAAAAAATACTAACCCTTTGCTTTGGCTTTGCCATTTTATCTTCCCACGCACAAAAAGAATCGGTGTTTAAAAAAGATTTTACAAAACCAGAAGCAACAGAAGTATGGGAACCCAAACCAAAAATTGTTACTCCCGGCATGGGCACAGCACCTCCTTCTGATGCTATCGTTTTGTTTGATGGAAAAAGCATGGACCAATGGGTAATGGCAAAAGATGAAAGCCCTTCACGATGGGTTTTAGATAAAGGAGTAATGACCGTAAAATTGGGCGAAGGTGAACTGCAGACAAAGCAAAAATTTGGCGATTGCCAACTGCATGTTGAGTTCAAAATACCTGCCGATGCTAAAAACAGTGCAAACCGCAACAATGCTGGTAACAGCGGTGTGTTTTTACAGGAGCGGTATGAAGTGCAGATATTTAATTCATACCAAAATGAAACGCCTTTGTATGCTAATGGCCAGACAGGAAGTATATACAAACAAGTGATACCTATGGCGAATGCTTCAAGCAAGCCGGGTGAATGGGATGCGTTTGATATTTATTATACAGCGCCGCGCTTTCGTGATAATGGTTCCCTTGAAAAACCTGCCTTCATTACGCTGGTGCACAACGGGGTGCTTACGCTACATCATTTTGAAATACACGGCACCATCCAATACATAGGCATTCCGAAATACGAACTGCATGATAAAGCCTCTGTGCGCTTACAAGGTCATGGAAGTGCAGTAAGTTTTCGAAACATCTGGATAAGGGAGATATAGATAAATCATTGATTAAACAAAAAATTCAACCATGCTTTCACGACGGCAATTGCTTGCACATACTGCTACTTTAGCGGCACTTACCCCCCTCTCCTCCTTCAATGAATTATTCGGAGCGGAACGGAAAAAGAAATGGAGGATAGGCGCCTGTGACTGGTCCATAGGCAAGAGTAGTGATGTTGGGGCATTTGATATTGCCAAACAGATTGGTCTTGATGGCCTGATGGTAAACATGGGCTCCGAAAAAAATAACCTTCATTTACGGGAGCCAGCTATGCAGCAATCGTATCTCGAAGCTTCCCGCAGAACAGGCGTAAAAATCTCAAGCCTTGCCATAGGCGAACTGAATAATGTTCCTTACAAATCAGACCCACGTACAGTAGAATGGGTATGGGACAGCATAGATGTAGCAAAAGAATTGGGCGTACCTGTTATTCTGCTTGCCTTCTTTGCTAAAAATGATTTGCGAAATGATGAACAAGGTAAAAAAGAAGTGATTCAGAGACTAAAAATGGCAGCTCCGAAAGCAGAAAAAATGGGTGTCATACTGGGCATCGAATCTTACCTTAATGCTGCGGAGCATCTTCAAATTATAGAAGCTGTGGGTTCGAAATACGTACAGTGTTATTATGACTTTCGAAATACGGCGGATGCAGGATATGATGCCATCAAAGAATTTAAACTAATAGGCCGGCAAAATATCTGCGAATTGCATATCAAAGAAAATGGCTTTCTGTTAGGACAGGGAACATTGGATTGGAAGAAGATCAGGAATGCCGTTCATGAAACCGGCTTTTATGGTGATGGGTGGATGC
>MWYU01000475.1 GCA_002050375.1 Chitinophagales bacterium 62-2 | reverse complement strand
ACTTTGAGGACTCCGCAAAAATTGCCAAAGGCGAAGCAACTTTTAATCAGTATTGCATTGGTTGCCATAACTTCCGGCAGGATGGCATTGGGCCGCAACTTGGTGGACTTACCGCGAAAGTTGCTGCTTCATGGATTGAACGTTTTATTAAAAATCCTCAAAAGATTATTAATTCAGGAGATAAGCGGGCTCAGCAATTGTTTAAAAAATACAAAGTAATAATGCCATCATTTCCTGCATTGAAACAAGATGAATTGAAGAGCATTGTTGCTTATGTGAATACTCAAAAAACGCCTTCAGCAACTGTTACTAAGGATAACGCTTTGGCAATATCAAATCCAATTCCTGAACCAATAACCTTTTTAGGTTTAACAGTAGGAGCAGATGTGATAGCAGTCATTCCTCCTTCCAGTCCTAAGCCGCCACTTGCAAAGATCACCAAGCTTGATTTTCATCCCGCCACTGGCAATTTATTTATTCTTGACATGAGAGGCAAGCTGTACGAACTGCGGCATAATATACCATCTGTTTATATGGATATGCAGCAGCTAAAACCTGCATTGACCACCGACCCGGGGCTTGGTACCGGCTTTGGAAGCTTTGCTTTTCACCCGGCGTTTGCAAAAAACGGACTCATCTATACTACTCACTCAGAACCATCCGGCTCATCTAAAGCTGATTTCTCTTATCCCGATACAATAAAAGTTTATCAGCAATGGGCGATAACCGAATGGAAAACAGATAATCCTGCTGATACCATCTTTAGAGGAAAAGGAAGAGAACTTTTTAGAGTAAACATGTTCAAACCAATGCATGGCGTTCAGGAAATAACTTTCAATCCTCTTTCTAAACCTGGCAGTGAAGATTATGGTCTGTTATATATTGGAGTAGGCGAGGGTGGTAGTGTTGAAAACGGGTACCCTTTTATTGCCCATACCCGCGAAAGTATTTATGGTACTATTCTTCGCATTGATCCGCGGGGCAATAACAGCAGCAACAAACAATATGGAATTCCCGAAAACAACCCATTTGCTCAAAATCCAAATACCAAAATACTTAAAGAGATATATGCCTTAGGTTTCAGAAATCCGCATCGCATTACCTGGGCGAAAGCCGGCAAAATGCTTGTCAGCAACATTGGTCATGGTAATATTGAATCAGTAAACCTGGTGGAACCTGGTCATGATTATGGATGGCCAATCAGAGAAGGAACTTTTGTTGTAGACCCATATGGTAATTTAAATAAAGTTTTTCCGCTTCCTGCAAACGACAGTATGTATAAGTTCACTTATCCTGTTGCGCAATTTGATCACGAGGAAGGAAGATCCATTACAGGCGGATTTGAATATACAGGTACTGCAGTGCCACAGTTAATGGGAAAGTTTTTATTTGGCGATATTCCTTCGGGAAGGTTATTTTATTTTGATATGGCTGATATGAAACAAGGAAAACAGGCAAAGGTTAAAGAATGGAAAATTACCATTAATGGCACTGCAAAAACGCTTAAAGAGGTTTGTGGAAGTGACCGCGCTGACCTGCATTTTGGGAAAGACTCTAAGGGTGAATTATACCTGTTGACCAAAGCAGATGGCAAAGTGTATAAGCTGGTGAGTGCATTGATGAAAGCTCCACAGGTTCAGTAATCAGGCTTCATAATATGCAGGTAAATTTTTTATGAGCCAGACGGTACTGCTACCGGAATCATTGTTGCGTCGCCCTCTTGTACTGAAGAATATATTGCTTCCAATAATAAAAAAACTGACAATCATTAGTAATGATTAATTCCACCACAAGAACTATTTCGCAGGACTTTTACGGATACCTGTAATTGTAGCAGCCCTGGGTTATATGGTTGATATGTATGACTTGTTCCTTTTCAGTATTGTAAGAATTCCCAGCCTGAAATCGTTAGGCATTGCAGGTGATGAGCTTTTAAATAAAGGCGTTTTTTTGCTGAATGTGCAAATGGCCGGGCTATTATTAGGTGGAATTTTCTGGGGTATTATGGGTGATAAAAAAGGAAGATTATCTGTGCTCTTTGGCTCTATCATTATTTATTCTTTAGCAAACATTGCCAATGGTTTTGTTACAACCATAAATCAATACATTATTCTCCGTTTTATTGCAGGCGTAGGTTTAGCCGGTGAATTAGGAGCAGGCATTACATTGGTAGCCGAAACTCTTCCCAAAGAGATAAGGGGTTACGGAACAACGCTTGTTGCAACAATGGGTGTTTTAGGGGCTGTACTTGCTTATTTTATAACGGATCTTTTTAATTGGCGTGTCAGCTATTTTATTGGCGGGGGCTTAGGTATTTTGTTGTTGTTTCTCCGGATGCAAGTTTTTGAATCCGGCATGTTCATAAAAATTAAAGATGAAAAAGTTGAGCGAGGAAATATGCTGATACTCTTTAGTAACAGAAACCGTTTTTTAAAATACTGTAAATGTATTTTAGTGGGTGTGCCTATATGGTTTGTAGTAGGTATACTAATCACTTTTTCACCCGAATTCGGCAAGGCTTTAGGATTAGATGAACCTGTTGAAGCCGACAAAGCCGTCATGCTGGCTTTCTCCGGGCAAGTGGCAGGTGATATTGTAAGCGGATTAATGAGCCAATATTTTAAAAGCAGGAAGAAAGCTATTTTAATTTTCCTTTGCCTATCTCTTTTATTTATAATGGCCTATTTATTATTCCCTTCCAAGCAGTTATTTCTTTTTTATACCGTCTGCGTTTTATTAGGTTTTGCAAATGGTTACTGGACACTGTTTGTAACAATTGCTGCTGAACTCTTCGGAACAAACCTGCGATCTACCGTTGCTACTACCGTACCCAACTTTGTAAGAGGCGCCATCATTCCGCTTACAGCTATTTTTATTTATTTGAAAAGTACCTGGGGAATTATTTACAGTGCTTTAGCCGTAGGTATCGTATCAATATTAATTGCCTTTATTGCTCTCCGGTTTCTCGACGAAACCTTTGCCAAAGATTTGAATTATACGGAGGATAATAACAGTTAAAATTTACGGAAGCAAAAAAATTCAAGGTGCTTAAATTGCATTACGAAAAGAAGTTAGAATAGGAATTTTACAAAAATACAGCAACAATATGTTCCCATTCTTCAGGTAAAGATATTGCGGGCCTTTTTTTGCCGGCTTTATTATACCAATAATCTGCATTACCAATATCACCTTCTTTCCTGTGCAGGTATGCATGAATCCATGAAGCATTTCTATCATGTAGATCCTGAATTAATTGGTGAGCCTTATCCCAGTCATCTTTCGCATCGTACCACAAAGCTTTTAAGTAAACAGACATCTCAGCCTGAGGATTATTGCTTGAAATACTCTCATTAAAATCTGTTAAGTTCATATCAAATAGGATTAGATTCAATTAAATACTCAGGAAGTTTTCTGCCATGTGCCCTGCATCGAACTTTCAAAAATAGCTTCTATCACTTTCATATTGCTTAAGGCATCTTCCAGAGATGTAGGTACAGCAGTATTATCAATAATGGCTTTTGAAAACAAATCGCCTTGAATGGTATATTGATTAATCGCATCGAATAGAATTTCTTCACTTCCACTTTTTGTATGCAGCCATATTTTGGTTGATATCTCAGGAGGAGCATTAAAGGGAATTTCAAGTTCTATTCGCCCTTCAGTGCCTAAAATATTTACACGCTGATAAGGCATTAGTTGTGTAGAACAAGTAAACGTGGAAGTGCCGGTTGAAAAATCAAGTATACCCGATGCTATCCGGTCAGTTTTCGTATTGGGGTCATATTCCACTATTCCAAAAACTCTTTGAGGGTTGGTGTTAAATATAAAGCGTGACAAAGAAATGCAATAGCAACCGATGTCCATTAAACCCCCTCCACCTGCATCTTTCTTATTTCGAATATTATTTGGATCAACATTATAATAAGAAAAAAAAGATTGAATTGTTTTTAGTTCACCCACCTTACCGT
>MWYU01000700.1 GCA_002050375.1 Chitinophagales bacterium 62-2 | reverse complement strand
CTATTATAGCATCAACAGCTTTAGTTAATAATCTTCAATTGCTTTCTTCCAATCTTCAAGATTTTTCTAAAGTTGAAGATTTAACCATTATAAATCCTCACTAAAATGCTTTGGAGTATTTTAACAACCACGCCCCCGGTTTTTTTATAGGGAGCTACATAATTTAAGCCTCATAGAAGTATCAGGATTTTCTTAGCAGTAAGGTCAAAATTCTCGGGATCTCCTGTCTGTTGTTATTGTCAAAGTGTTCGTTCACCTCAACAAGTATAAGCCCGTATTTCTTTGCCGTTTTAGTAAAGTCTGAGATGTTATGAGTAAAGCACTCTACTACCTTCAAGCCATCTTCGGCATTAAACCTTGCCTTCGATCCTGAGTACTGTTTATACGGATGAAGTTCGCCAATATAAATATGTCCATTATGATTTAGGTAATTAGCAGCTTCATTAAAAACATGGTCAAGGTCACTAATGTGTTCAAGAACGAGGCTAAAACTTATAAGATCGTAAAGAGAATTTGTAAAAGTCCAGGATTTTGTAATATCTCCTTGTTCAAATTGTACCCTGCCGGAAGTAATTTTTTCTTTAGCCTTTGCAAGCATCTCGCTGGAAAAGTCGATGGCTGTTATGTGTTCTGCCTTTTGGATAAGCCATGCTGTATTTTTTCCTGTTCCACACCCAACTTCCAAACAGTTGTTAAAGGAAATGTTTGCTAAAGTTTCCTTTAAAGCTTCTGCTTCAAGGTCTCTTGTTTTGTTATCATTTGTGTCGTATTGCTTAGCCCAAATACTATAAGCCTGTTCTGTGTTCATTGCAATTGGAGGTGATAATTGTTGAAGAATATAAAATTGCTTTACAAGCTTGAGAACTTATATTAAGCATTCATTTCATTATTCACAACTCTATTCTTTAAGGTTGAGTTAGTCATTACAATTTATCATACAATGCTCTCAGCTTTTCCTTCGTCATTATCTTTTCCCAGTTTTTACCAAGGGCATTTTCCCAGAGCGGCTTCAACCCAAGGCTTACATTTATCATAGCATCAAACTGATCCTCTGTTAGTCCTTTACAAATGCCTTGCGGGATTTCAACACCGTTTTTTTCAACCATGTGCTTAAACTGCGCAACTCCTTCAGGATAAAATTCTTCAATTTTATCCATTACAATACAACATCCCACACCATGTTTAGTGCCGAGTAAATAACTTAAACCGTAGCTAACGGCATGGGCAACACCAACCTGGCTATAAGCAATGCTCATTCCGCCGGCGTAGCTTGCCATCATTAGTTTGTCGTCACTTTCATTGTCCCAGTTATCTTTCTCTAAAAATATTTCGCGGCAAAGCTCAAGAGCTTTTTCACCATAGCTTTTACTAAACTCGTTAAGATAAGTTCCCTGCAGACTTTCAATGCAGTGGATATAACAATCCATACCGGTATAAAAGCGCTGGTTGACAGGTGCATTAGCGGTAAGAATTGGGTCGAGGACGATTTGATTGAAAGGAGTGTAATCGCTGTTCATGCCGAGCTTTCGGGTTGGCCCCGTTAACACCGTTGTTCTCGAAACTTCTGCACCCGTGCCGCTTAAGGTGGGAATGCCGGCTTTGTAAACACCCGGTACTTTTACCAAATCCCATCCCTGGTAATCAGCAGAAGAACCAGGGTTTGTCATCATAAGACTAACAGCTTTTGCAAGGTCCATCGTTGATCCGCCACCAATACCTATAATACCGCCAACGGTTCCAAATTCTTCTTTTAAATCATGCGCTATTGCATCAACATATGTCGTTTTAGGTTCGTATGTTACATCAGCGAAAATAATTTTGTCTTTGTCTCGTACAGGAACTTTATTCACCAGTGGTTCTTCCATGTAAGGAGCTCCCTTGGCAAAAAAATGATCCACAAGAAAGATCATTGGTGACTCACCTTTACGAAGCGGGGATAGTATTTCGTCTAACTGGTTAAAACTGCCTCTGCCATATATAACGTAGTCAACCATTTTAAAATTCCGGAACTTACTCATGTTTACCATTTATGGCACGAAAGTACAGTATTGTTAAATGTAGCCGGTGTGGCCTAATACTTATCCATTTAAAAAATCTTTCGTTCATTGAAACAATTTTGCTTTTCTTGTTTTAAAAAATATTTACCCTATGCCTTTTGGTTGGAAAACGGAGTATGAAAAAATATTACCCGCTAATGGTTTAAATAATTGGGAAGTTTTCGCCATTGCTGAACAGGCATGTAAGAACCTTGATTGGGAATACCTTATTGTGGATGAGCACACGTTTACTGCTACAACACCTACTAACTGGACTCTTACTGAGGAGATAATTACTATACAGCCGCAAAAAGAGGAAATACTTTTTAAAAGTAAAAGTGAAAATATTGAATTATTAGAGGCACGGCACAATCAGAAAAATATTGAGGAAGAACTGTTGCCTGTGTTTAACAGGGTAAGGAAGGACTGGAGTGCTG
The DNA here is from genome assembly GCA_002050375.1 of Chitinophagales bacterium 62-2. Taxonomy (GTDB): domain Bacteria; phylum Bacteroidota; class Bacteroidia; order Chitinophagales; family Chitinophagaceae; genus Segetibacter. The sequence continues at coordinate 18,895 of MWYU01000700.1, read as the reverse complement.
CACAATTACAAAGCGCGGCAGCAGCCATACAAACTGAAACGTTAAAGCAAATTACAACGGGAAACCGGCTTGACAGCGGCAAGATAACCTTTGGGTTTAAAGATCACGAAGTGACCTTTTTGCTGATTGCCGTGAAGCTAATTGTATTTATTGTAATGACTGTTAATGGTGTAAGTGCCAAAAGTCCTGCTGCTGCCGATATTCTAAGATGGGGAGGATGCTTAAAAGCTAACGTAACGGGCGGGGAATGGTGGCGTTTGATAACAGCCATTTTTACCTATACAGGCGTTGTTAACTTGCTTGCCAATGCGGCTGCCCTTTATTTTATCGGGCTGATGGTTGAGGCGATACTTGGCAAAGCGAAATTTCTGATAGCATTTTTATGTGCAGGTGCACTGAGCAGCCTTGCAGGAATAATGTGGTATAACGAGGTAGTAATTGCCGGAGCTTCAGGAGCTGTATTTGGGTTATACGGCGTTTTTCTTGCTTTTGCAACCACGGCATATATTAATATGAAGTTTCCCACTGTCTGGCTGCTAAGTATATTGGCTTATGTGATTTTTAATGTAGTTAGCCGAAGCGGTACAAGCGTTTATAATGCTGTTAATTTTGGCGGGCTTATTTCAGGTATTTGTATCGGGTATTTATTTTACTTTTTTCATTTTAAAAGAAATGTAGCACGGGCAGGCGGATCGAGAATTTCGGTTGAAGTATTACTAATAACAAGCCTTCTTATTTTTCTGTTTATAAGAAGCAAACGAAACGATACAATGAGATTTGAAAAAGCGATTATGAAGCTTAATCAGATTGAAGTGAAAGCGATGACACAGATGCAACATTTACAGTTTACTAAATCGAATAAAGAGGCGGCAGAAGTGTTAAGAGACAGCACATTGCCTGAGTGGCAACATTTTCAAAAAGAGCTCATTAAAACGGATAGCTATAAGTTGAATGACAAGTTTACGGAAAAGAGGAAATTATTGAGCAAATACGCGCAAATGAGGGTGCTGCAAACAACATTGCTCTATGAATCAATTAAGGACAGCAGTGACAAATACCACAATCAAATTAACTCAGTTTCGGATAGTATAGATTTAATAATTGACCAGTTGGGCTACTAAAGCAGTTCAGCTGCTCGTGCGAGGTCTTCGGGTGTGTCTATTTCTACACCCATATAATTTGTAACAACCATTTTGATTTGAACACCATATTCAAGATATCGAAGGCATTCAATCTTTTCTGCGTTTTCCAAAGGTGTTACAGGCCAATTGGTAAAGTTTACTAATGCTTGTTTTCTAAATGCATAAACGCCAATATGTTCATAGTAAGTAATACCAGCATTAGAATTTCGTGGATATGGGATAACGGATCTGCTGAAGAAAAGAGCATTCATATTCCTGTCTGCAACTACCTTTACATAGTTAGGGTCTTCAACAAATTTCTGTTCCTTCAGAACCTGCATCAGTGAGGCTACCTGTACATTTTTTCCTTCTTCTCCCGCAAAAATCCGCAATAGCTTTTCAAGCGGCTCTTTTTGAACAAAAGGTTCATCGCCCTGCACGTTTACTACAATATCAACATCCATATCGGCAACTGCTTCAGCAATGCGGTCGCTGCCGCTTTCGTGGGCTTTTTTGCTCATTACAGCCTTGCCGCCATTGCTTACAATTTCATTATAAATAATATCGCTGTCTGTAGCGACAATCACTTCATCAAATATATTAGTGACAACAGTATTGTCGTAAGTATGTCTGATAACCGTTTTGCTTCCCAACAGTTGCATTAGCTTTCCGGGAAAACGAGTAGCTGCATATCGGGCGGGAATGAGGGCAACTTTTTTCATGAATAAGTATGTGCAAAGATGATAGAAAGCTATTAATAATCCGTCTTCACCCTTATCAATGGAAGCTTGAACTGGTACTTTAACTTTGAAGAAGTAGTATCGACCAAACCTCAAGCCCGTATTTTAAATTTCTAACGGAAGTATAAGTATGCGCTTCCGCAGATAATATGTTCGAAGCATTTGAGCAAGCTTTTCAAGCATACAAACAATTTTCTTCTTTAAAATAAATAATCCCTTCAGTAGCGAAAGGATTATACAAAACTATTTGTTGCCGAAGCGATTTAATTATTTAGCATCAGAGGCATTACCAGCATCAATAAATCTTCATCAGCTTCTGCCTCAGTTGGCTTAATTATACCTGCTTTGGTAGAGGTAGCCAATTCAACCTTTACATCGTTCGTTTCGGCTGCATTCAACATTTCTATTAAAAAACGTGCATTGAAAGCGATTTGCAAATCCTCTCCATCGTACTGACAATTCATTCTTTCGTTGCCTTCAAAACTAAAGTCAACATCCTGTGCTGCCAGTTGTAACTCACTTCCGCTAATAGTCAATGCAACCTGGTTGGTGCTTTTATTACTGAAAACGCTTACGCGGCGCAAAGCATTCTGAAAATCACCTTTACTTACTACCAGTTTATAAGGGTTATCGGTGGGTATTACTACTTTGTAATCAGGAAAACGGGCATCAATAAGGCGGCAAATTAGTTGTGTAGTGCCATGAGATACAAATAGGTGGTTGCCATTATAGCTAATGGTTAATTCATCGTCATTATCCGGCAAGGCGTTCTTTAAAAGGTTCAAAGGTTTTTTTGGAACAATAAAGCTCTCGTTCTTCGGGCACTTAACATCCGTACGTTTATAGCGAACGAGGCGATGGGCATCAGTCGCTACGAATTGCATATACTCAGTATTAAGTTCAAAAAAAACTCCAGTCATGGCCGGGCGAAGATCATCATTACTAACAGCGAACAATGTTTTGTTTATGGCAGTAACAAGAGCGCTGCTAGGCAAAGTAAAAACAGTGGTATCGTCTGCACCGGGCTCTTTAGGAAAATTGTCAGGGTTTTCACCCATCACTTTATACTTGCCATTATCGCTGGTAATCTCTACAGCAAAATTTTTGTCGATATTAAAAGTAAGCGGCTGATCGGGCAGATTTTTCAAAGAGTCTATCAAAATTTTTGAAGGGATACAAACTCTTCCGTTAACCTTGCTTTCAACATCCATTTGTACCCTCATTACTGTTTCAAGGTCGGTAGCTACAATGGTTAGTTTTTTGTCTTCAATTTCACATAAAAAATCTTCCAGTATTGGCAATACAGTATTTGCATTAATAACACCGCTTATTTGTTGTAGATGCTTTAGCAGCGATGATGACGAAACAATAAACTTCATGTTTTGGCCGGTTTAGTTCTTTAAAAACAAACCTACAGTAAATAGTTAACTGCACAAAGACAACCTGATAATCCTTTCTTTTTGCTGCGCAAATGTGAATTGATTGTGCGTTGTAATTTAATTTCAACAGATGGTAATTGTAATATGTGATGGATAAGGCTAATTAAAGGACAACAACTGTAATTTTGCATATGCTTCGTAGAAAACATATCACCGCAGAGCAGGCCCTGCAGAAAATAAAACAATATTGCACCTACCAGGAAAGGTGCCACAAAGAAGTGAAGGAGAAATTGTATAGCTACGGTTTACATAAAAGCGATACTGAGAAGATTGTTGCTGATTTGATTGAAAATGATTTCCTGAACGAAGAGCGGTTCGCTATTCAATTTGCGGGAGGAAAGTTCAGGATGAAACAGTGGGGCCGTAAAAAGATACAATACGAGCTTCAGCAAAAAGGGGTAAATACTTATTCTACAAAAGTAGCATTGAAAGAATTAGACCAAAGTGACTATAGTGATACCCTACATAAACTTGCATCCGTTAAATGGGAGAGCTTGGCAACGGAACATCATTTGACCCGGCAGGCCAAAACGCAGGCCTACCTGATGCAAAAAGGCTTTGAACCCGAGTTAATAAGCAAGGCAATCAAAGAATTGAGGTTAGGTTCCTAAATACAAATTATGTCGTCACTCATCTTTACATTAATACAAACAAAATTACATTGGGAGGATAAAGCTGCCAACCTTACAATGCTGCAGCAAAAGATCAGCAGCATTAACGATAAAACGGAAGTAGTAATTCTGCCCGAAATGTTTAGCACTGGCTTTAGCATGCAACCCGAAAAGTTTGCCGAAAAAATGGACGGCACAACGGTAGAATGGATGAGAAAAATTTCTGCAGAAAAAAAAGTTATACTAACCGGAAGCCTGATGATTGAAGATGAAGGTAATTATTATAACCGCCTGATATGGATGTTGCCGAACGGCCAGATGGGGTACTATGATAAACGACACCTTTTTGCTTATGCTAACGAACACAACCATTATACAAGCGGTAATAAAAGGTTTATAGCATCAGTAAAAGGTTGGAGAATAAATTGCAATGTTTGTTACGACCTCAGGTTTCCTGTATGGGCACGACAATCAAACAAAGGTGAGGAACGCACCGAAGAATTAGAATATGATGTCCTTATATATGTAGCAAACTGGCCTGAACGCCGCAGCCTTGCATGGAAAACATTACTGCAGGCAAGGGCTATAGAAAATCAAAGTTTTGTAATTGGCGTTAACCGCGTGGGCACCGACGGTAACGATATTTATTACAGTGGAGATAGTACAATTATAAACCCAATGGGAGAAATTATATATTATAAAGCACACGATGAAGATATATTTACCATCACATTGCAAAAAGAGGAAGTAGAAACCGTACGGGAGAAAATGCCGTTTTGGAGAGATGCAGATCCGTTTATAATTATACAATAACAACTTTGGGAAGGTTGAACCTATAACTTTAGTAAAATATTTTCATGGAACCTATTCAATTCGACACAACTTGGCACTTAAGAATTGATTTCTAACTTATAATTGGATGTAAAGACTGATAGAACCTTCTTAACATAATCAGCATGAATCTTAAAGCATACATAGCAAATAAAATATTTACAGGAGAAGACTGGCTGTCGCAACAGGCTGTTTTGGTTAAAGATGGAATAATAGTTTCGATAGTATCTGAAGATAATATTCCTCCTCGCGCAACAATTACAGATTATAAGAGCAGCTTTCTTGCACCTGCCTTTATCGATCTTCAAATTTATGGCGCACATGGAAACCTGTTAGCTGTAAAACCTACCACAGAAACGCTTGAAAAAACTTATGCATATTGTAAGGCAGGAGGCGCCAATCATTATTTGCCGACTGTTGCTACCAATACTTGTAAAGTTTTTCATAACTGTATTGATGCGGTAAAAGAATATTGGACACAGGGCAAAAAGGGCGTACTCGGTTTACACATTGAAGGCCCCTGGATAAGCAATGCAAAACGAGGCGCACATATTGAAGAACTGATACACTCACCCACATTACAGCAAGTTAAAGATCTGCTTGAATATGGAAAAGGTGTGATAAAAATGATAACCCTTGCACCGGAAGTTTGCAGTGACGAAGTGATTGATCTTATTAAATCTTATGGAATTATAGTTTCTGCGGGGCATAGCAATGCAACATTTGAACAGGCAACAAACGCTTTCGACAAGGGCATTCCTACTGCCACACACTTATTTAATGCAATGAGCGCATTACAACATCGTGAACCTGGAATGGTGGGAGCAGTAATGCATCATCACAAGGCAATGTCAAGCATTATTCCTGATGGCCGCCATGTTGATTTTGCTGCAATAAGTATAGCCAAAAAGGTGATGAACGAACGGCTTTTTATTATTACCGATGCAGTTACAGAAACAAACGAAGGTTACTACCCTCACCAATTGGAAGGGGATAAATATGTTTCAAACGGTATCCTAAGCGGGTCAGCTTTAACCATGGCAAAAGCAGTAAAAAATTGCGTTGAAAAAGCAGGGATCACATTAGAAGAAGCATTACGAATGGCAAGTTTCTACCCTGCTAAAGTTATAGGGCTACAAAATGAATTGGGAAGAATAGCGAAAGGATATAAGGCAGAATTTGTAGTGATGAATGAAGACATGGAAGTGGTAAAGGTTTAAATTTTACTTGCTGTACCACTAACACATAAGCACATAAAAGAAGTTTCTGTAGAATGCCTCTAACTATGTATTCTATTGTGCCTGCTGTGCCATGTGTTTCAAAAAAAATCTTAAACAAGCTTAAAGTTATTGCTATAGCTAACCTGCAACAGTTGCATTTTTCTTTATAATAAGCTCCCTCACTTTTTCAAGCTTTGGGTCAGCTCCTCTTCGTATATCGAAGGATGAAGGTCTTACTTCAATATCAGGAAAAATCCCTCGTCCATCTTTTGGGTGCTTTGCATCCAAGACTAATCTATATAAAGGCAAGGTAACCCTGATGCCTGTATTTGGAAGAATGATCGTTGGCAAATGCATGGCCGAATTTCCATAAGCTCCACCTCCTGTCTCCTCACCCACCACCGTTACATTCTGTTGTTTTTTTAATGTGCCGGTAACTAATGCCGCTGCAGAAAAGGTATAACCGCCGGTAACCAAATAAACATTACCATTAAAATGATGCTGCTTTTTAGGTTTAAAATTATGCTTCTCGAAATATCTAAAATGAATTCGCCGGTCACTGTATTGCCTGCCCATCAAGCGCATGCTTAACCAATAAACAAACCAGGGTCGTATAAATTTTTTGTAAGGAAATGAACGTGTTGTGGCTGCAACAGTATCGGCTACACGAAAAGGCTTGTCAACAATATACCGGCAAAGTTGGGTGCTGTAAAGAATATTTCCACCGCTGTTTTGCCTAAGATCAAGAACAAGGTTTTTAATATTGCGTGTCTCCATTTCTCTAAAGCTGCGTCTGAAAAAACGCTTCAGCTTTCCCTCACTGAAAGTGTTTACCGATAGTATAGCGGCGCTTAATGCAGTATCAATAAACATATTTCTATCGCTCCAGGCCTTGTAATCCCTGAATTGCTTTTTGTTGATTGCCACTGGTTGCGTTAGCCTTCTTTTTATAGTATCTTTTATTGGGTCATAATTTTTTACTATTATTTGTTTCTCTTGTAAGGTTGAATCAACATAAGAAATAACATACTGACTATCGAGGCCAAAAGTGTTTCTATAATAAGCGGGAAAGTTGAAACTGATTAGCTGGTACTTAAGAATGTTTGCGTTGCCATCTGCGTTTACTAATTGGCATATACTATCTATCACTTTGGTTATTGCCACGTTATTAATACCCGTGATAATAGTTCCTCTTTTTATAATTGAATCCCTGGGGGAGAAATTAGTTACGACTACTGCACTGTCCTGCCAAACTTTTAGAGAAAGGGGAAATAAAGGCAGCCGTTTGTGTTCAAAATACTTCGTATACCTCTTAGAGTTGCGAACAACGGTATGTCCGCAACGTATCTTACTGATTGCCCAGGCTATCCTGTTTTTAAATTGTAACTCGGTGAGAGAGTCTTTAAGCGAGGCCTGAGCAGTATTAAAATAATAATCAACAGAATCTTTAGGAGTGTACCAGTATAAACTCGGATGATTAGCAGCAAGTATTTTTTGTAAAAGTGAGAAATCGGATTGCAGTTGGCCGGAAGAAAATTTTTGGGCAGGTGTATAAGTGCTTTTTCTAATTGAACTGCAGGATACTATTATAATTAGCGGTAACAGGTAACAAATCCTTTTCACTCTTTTAGTCATTAAGTCATTGGGTCAATAGATCAGTGGGTCAATAGGTCAATGGTTATTAGTGGATAGCTTGTAAAATATAGTAAGTTTTAAATCATACCTCATCATTTCACAACTCCTAACTCTCATCTCCCTTTAGGGCCAGGGCTTACTCTTTACCCTCCAAACGCATTCCAGCCTTGAGCAGTTAGCTTATGTGTGTTTCCGCCTTTTGTTATTATGTGAGCGCCCTCTTCGAAGTCTGTTATGTAACCAATTACAGATATTTGTTCATTCAGTACCAGTTTATCATAATCACTCTGTGGAATGGTAAATAATAGTTCATAATCTTCACCACCACTTAGAGCGCACGCTGTAGGATCAAGTTCCAGTTTATAGGCAAACTGCTTTGCCTGTTCGTTCACCGGAATTTTGTCCTCATACATTTTACAGCCAACATTACTTTGTTTGCAAATGTGTAAAATCTCACTGCTTAAACCGTCACTTACATCCATCATACTGGTTGGCAACAAGTCTTCTTTGTCAAAAAATTCTACAATATCTTTCCTGGCTTCGGGTTTCAATAATCTTCCTACTATGTATTGCTCATTCTCAAGATCGGGTTGTATTTGCGGATTTTCGAGATATATCTTTTTTTCCCTTTCAAGCAAAGTGAGACCCAGAAAAGCGGCTCCAACATCACCCGTTACACAAAGTAAATCTCCTTTTTTCGCGCCATTTCTTTTTACCATCTTCTCCGCAGTTATCTCGCCAATTGCAGTAACACTTATAATAAAACCCTTCTGCGAAGAACTGGTATCGCCGCCAATTAAATCCACGTTGTATTTTTCGCATGCCGCATATACCCCTTCATAAAAATCGTCTAACGCTTCCAGGCTGAACCGGTTACTAAAAGCAATGCTCATAGTTATTTGTGTTGGCGTTCCATTCATTGCATAGATGTCGCTTAGATTTACGATCACACTTTTATACCCAAGATGTTTAAGTGGAGTGTACATCAAATCGAAGTGAATATTTTCGACGAGCATGTCAGTGGATATAACTGTTTGCTTGCCGAAATGATCAATAACGGCAGCGTCGTCACCCATACTTAAAATCGTTGAAGCATTTTGGACTTCAAAGTTTTTAGTGAGATGATCTATTAACCCAAACTCACCGAGGGCTGATATTTCTGTTCTGTTTTCCATAATTGAAAGTACGAGATACGAAGTACGAGTTACGAAGTGCGAAATCTGAGGTAATAAACGATATTTTCTATTATAATTTACGCCATGTTTACCGCATACTTAACCGCTACACTTAGTACTTTGTTATTTGAATTTGTCCTTGATTATTGCTTCGTACATCGTACCTCATACTTCAACTTCGTATTTAACTTCATTTTTTATTTTTAATTTTCGAGCGCATAGTATTTATGGAAGCAACAATTATTTTTACAATTTCCGTTCCTTCATCAATTAGATCTTGAATTGGTTTCTCGTATTCAGCATTAAAAACCAATAATAACTCCAAAAAGAAAACAGTTTCATCGGCTTCCTCTTCAACTATTTTCAGCTTATTCAAAAAGTCTGCATCCGACTTTGCCCGCTGCGCAGCTCTATAATTAGCAGCAGTAGATGAAGAGCTTCTGGTTATTTGACCAAAGTAATGCCTGTTTAATATGCTGTAAGGTAACAATTGAACCAATTTGCCTACCTCTACCGCAAAACGGAAGGTTCGTAGTTTAAGATTCTCGGCTGGCATATGTTTATTAAAGTTTTGTTTTTACTGCCGACCTACTTGATGCTTAAATTACTAACCTACCCTCCTACTTATTCTTTTGTACTTTACTTCGTACCTAATACTTCTGTCTTCAAGTTCAACCTCGTACCTCATACTTCATACATCCATTTCACTTCGTACCTCGTACTTCACGTTTCGTACCTCGTACCTCGTACTTACGCTTCCCATTTCCCATTTACTGCAAGCAACATTTCCTCGTGTATTTTGCCATTGGTTGCAACAATATGAGGCTGGTAAGGTGAATATACATTGCCTTCAAAATCCGTTACTTTACCGCCTGCTTCTTCTACAATAAGAAAACCTGCTGCACTATCCCATGCATTAAGGCTATGCTCATAAAAACCATCAAATCTGCCGGCAGCTACCCAGCAAAGATCAATAGCTGCACTTCCGAGTCTTCGTACTGCAATGCCCCTGCGCACAAATCTTTCAAATACCTCTAAGGGGCCATTGGGAGTATCTAAGTAGGTATAAGGAAAACCTGTAACTAAACAACTTGTCGGCACATCAGGCTTGTTGCTCACCCGGATCTTCTTGTCGTTTAAGGTTGCTCCAAATCCCTTTTGTGCAAAAAAGAATTCATTCAACAAAGGATTATAAACCGCACCCAAAATAATTTGCCCTTCCTGTTCTACTGCAATACTTACACAACAAATAGGTATACCGTTTGCAAAATTCACAGTGCCGTCAATAGGATCAATAATCCATTTATAAATGCTGTCCGATATAACTTCACCTGTTTCCTCGCTTAACAAAAAGTGGTCAGGATGATCATCTTTTATTGCTTTAAAAATTGCCTTCTCACTCTCCAGGTCTGCTTCTGTTACCAGGTTATTTACGCCTTCTTTATTACTGATTCTATACTCCCCATTAAAATATTGTTGCAAAACTTTTGCCCCTGCAAATGTTGCCTTAATAAGCGTTTCTTTTAACATGGTGCAAATATAGGGGCTACTGCCTCAACCTTTTTTTGCCTGCAACTTACTTTTCTCCAATAATTGCTTTTGCAGAGTTAGATAAAAACTCGTAATTCGTGTTTATACCTAAGTTCTGTTCGCTTGCAGTTGTCGATTATCATAGTAAATTATAATGTAAAGTATTTTCTCGAGCAGTGTTTGCACTCGGTAGAAAAAGCGATTACACAATTAGAAGCGGAAGTATGGATAGTTGACAATGCATCTACCGACGGAAGTATAGAATATCTGCAGAATAAATTCTCGCGCGTAAAATACATTTCAAATACTCAAAATGGGGGGTTTGCAAAAGCAAACAACCAGGCGCTTGAAAAAGCTACCGGAGAGTATATATTATTTCTTAACCCTGATACACTTCTTGCCGAAGATTGCCTTAGTAAATGTCTTTCGTTCATGGATAAAAATGCGAAAGCAGGTGCATTAGGTATTAGAATGGTAGACGGCAGTGGAAAATTTTTGCCGGAAAGTAAAAGAGCCTTTCCCCACCCGTTAACCTCGTTTATTAAATTGGTTGGGCTTGGTACACTTTTTCCAAAATCAAAAATATTTTCACGCTACTCCTTAGGTTACTTAGACGAATTTAAAAACCATGAAGTTGATGTATTGGCAGGAGCTTTTTTATTATCAAAAAGAGAACTGCTATTACAGCTTAAGGGATTCGACGACACCTTTTTTATGTATGGAGAAGACATCGATTTAAGTTTTCGGATTCAAAAGGCGGGGTATAAGAACTTTTATTTTAGCGAAAGCAGCATTATTCATTTCAAGGGCGAAAGTACCCGTAAAGGCAGTCTTAATTATGTAAAGATATTTTACCAGGCAATGATCCTTTTTGTAAAGAAACATTACGCAGGTAGTAAAGCATCGGTTTTCAGGCTTTTTATTCAGATGGCTATTTGGGTAAGAGCGATATTTTCAGCGGTTTCAAAATTTATTTCAAAAATCGGGCTGCCTTTATTTGACGCACTTATCATCTTTGCATCGTTTAACCTGGTAACCTTTTTATGGATTTATTTTATGAGGAATGGCCAGGGATTTATAAGCAGCCTTATAAATAGGACTCTTCCGGGTTTTACACTTGTATTTTTAGCTGCTGCAACCCTTGCAGGTATTTACGATAATAAATATAAACCCGCTAAAGCTTTTTATTCGGCCCTCGTTGCAATAATTGTAATGCTGGCTGTTTACTCGTTATTGCCCGAAAGAATGCGTTTTTCGAGAGGAGTGATTTTGTTTGGAGGGTTAACAGCTATACTATTTATAACATTATTCAGGTGGCTCTTATTGAAATGGGGGTTAGTGGAAAATAGCGACGAAACAAAAAAACAACACCAAACCATTATTGTTGCAACCCCCCGCGAGTTTGCTGAAGTAAAGGAATTGATGGTAAGGTCGGGATTAAAAGACCGGATAATGGGCAGGGTAGCTGCCAACGGAATTAGAGAAGATGCTTTGGGAACTATAGACCATTTAAAAACGCTTGCCGAAAGTATGAGAATTCGAGAAGTGATTTTTTGTAAGGGTTATTTAAGTTATTCCACCATCATCAATACTATTCAGCAACTGCCCCCAAACCTCTCTGTTCGTTTTCATGCCTACGGAAGTGATAGTATTGTTGGCAGCGACTCAAAGGATACTGCAGGAGAATTTGTTTCTCCAAACAGTAATTTTCAGATTACTCAGCCATACCAAAAGAGAATGAAAAGATTACTTGATATAGGCATATCTCTTTTCATCCTTTTTACATTTCCTGTACATTTATTATTTATTAAAACTAAGTCGCTTCGCAATGCTGCAACTGTTCTTATTGGCAGAAAAACGTGGATAAGTTATTCCCATCCAAAAAACTGGCTGCCCAATCTTCAGCCGGGCATATTAACCACAACAGGCTCTCCCGTAAAATTTCCCCACCCTTCAAGCCGCGAAACTGCCAATCTTATTGACCACTGGTATGCAAAGAATTATGACTGGACACAGGATTTAAAAATCATTATTAAGAATTACAAACGTTTAGGCGGAAGGTCATAACCGCTGGCAGAGTTTTGTTATTTCCTTAGTTAAATTTTGTTATCTTTTAGTGTAGCTTCGTTCACCCTTCTATTAACCCTAACAGTGCTGAATGGCGATATTTGATATTACGATACCCCGCAGTTTGGCAAAAGCATTACGATTGCCGGAGAACAATGTGCGCCGTCAACAGCTAAGGGTATTAAAAAAACTATTGCGGAAAGCAAGGTTTACAGAGTTTGGCCAAAAGTTTAAGTTCGATGAGATATTGATGAGTAAGCATGCCGGCAAAAAGTTTCAGGAGCTGGTTCCCATACAGGATTATAACAAGATATATAACGACTGGTGGTATAAAACCCTCGAGAACATCCCTGATGTTTGCTGGCCCGGTAAAATAAAATACTATGCACTTAGCAGTGGCACAAGCGAAGCATCCAGTAAATACATTCCCATAACCAATGATCTTTTACGTGGCAATAAAATGGCCATGATAAAACACCTCCTTACACTTCGCCATTATAATATACCGGTAAAGTCTATAGGAAAAGCATGGCTTACTATCGGCGGCAGTACGCATCTGCAAAAGACGAAAGGATATTATGCTGGAGATCTAAGCGGCATCACTCAAATAAAGGCGCCATTTTGGTTTCAACCATTTTATAAGCCCGGAAAAAAGATTGCCCTAAACCGCGATTGGGATAAGAAAATTAATGAGATTGTAGAAAAAGCCCCCGAATGGGACATTGGAATTATAGTGGGTGTGCCTGCATGGGTACAGCTAACTATGGAAAAGATAATTGAACGCTATAACCTCAATACTATTCATGATTTGTGGCCTAATCTATCTTTTTTTGTTCATGGCGGTGTAGCTTTCGAACCATATAAAAAAGGATTTGAGCGCCTATTATCTACACCACTTATTTATATAGAAACGTATTTAGCCAGCGAAGGCTTTATAGCTTACCAGGATCGACACGATGCTAAAGGGATGAAGCTTGTTACTTCCGAACATATTTTTCATGAATTTATTCCTTTTGATGATAGAAATTTTGATAGTGAGGGAAATGTAGTTGACAAGCCTGAGGTGCTAATGATTCACGAAGTGGAAGAAGGTAAAAATTATGCTTTGGTTTTAAGTACCAGCGCAGGAGCGTGGAGATATTTAATTGGCGATACCGTTAAATTTGTTAATAAAGAAAAATCGGAAATTGTTATTACAGGCAGAACGAAGCATTTTTTAAGTCTTGTTGGCGAACATTTAAGTGTTGATAATATGAACGGGGCAATAAAACTTACCTGCGAAGAAATGAATATTTCTATTCCGGAGTTTACTGTAGCCGGCATTCCTTATAATAATTTTTTTGCCCATCAATGGTATGTTGCCTGCGACGATCCGGTAGATGTGGAAGCGCTCAAAAACAAGATTGATGAAAAGCTGAAAGTACTGAATGATGATTATGCGGTAGAAAGAAGCAGCGCACTTAAAGAAGTTTTTGTTGATGTTTTAAGGGAAGAAGATTTTATGGAGTTTATGCGGCAAAAAGGAAAGATTGGCGGACAACATAAATTTCCCAGGGTGCTGAAAGGAAAAATGCTCGAAGACTGGCAAAAGTTTTTGAAGGGCGAGACTGTTGTAAAATAGGACCATTACGTAAGAGATAAGTACACTGATGATTGCAGCAGTATTGCAAGGATTGGCTTTAGGATTAATGCTAAGTATTTCGGTAGGTCCCGTTATTTTAACCATCCTTAAGCAAAGCATCAATAACGGGCATAAGGGCGGCTTTGCGTTTATAGCCGGTGTTTCTGCAAGTGATATAACTATTGTTGTTATCTGCAATCTTTTTACCCAAGTACTCGATGACCTTCTTGATTATAAAACCGTGATCGGTATCGCGGGAAGCGTTTTATTAATTGCCCTTGGTGTATATGTTACCTTCTTTAAAAAAATACCTGTTGGAGAAATAGGCATGCAGGTGAATGAAATAAAAACGCATCATTTCATCAAGATCTCGCTATCCGGTTATTTTATGAACTTACTTAATCCAAGTGTACTCGGGTTTTGGCTTCTAACGTCTACTTCACTATTGGTTCATTCGCGTAACTACAGGCTTATCGTTTTCCTTTCATGCCTTATCCTGGTAGCTGCTTTAGATGTAGTAAAAGTTTTAGCTGCGGGTAAAATAAGGCGAAGGCTTACACCTCATAACATTCATATTATAAACCGTATTAGCGGAATGGTATTAATTGCTTTTGGGGTAGCTCTTGTTTGGAGCTTACTGGCTTACGATTATTAATTTTAGAAGCACCAATCGTACTAAAGCCGCGTTTCTCCTTTAATAAGAAATTTCGAAAGTGATAGTTGCTTTCTGATGTGATGTATAGTAAAGAAAGTTTATTGAATATTGACAGCGTTGTAAGCTATAAACGAGAGAATATTATCTTGCCGCATATTCTCATGAACCTCAAAGACCTTTTTAAAATATTACTCCGCAAATTATTGAAGGTATTGCTTTGGGCCTTCCTCATTTCCAATGTGTACCTGCTCTTATGTAAATGGATGATGCCTCCTATAACACTTACGCAGTTTGATAGCCTGATAAGTGGTTATGGACTAAAAAGAGATTATGTAGGTATGGAGAAAATTGCACCTTCAGCCAGGCTGGCAGTAATGGCAAGCGAAGATCAGTTATTTCCCGATCATGGTGGCTTCGACTGGAAATCTATTGAAAAGAGCATGAAGAAAAATAAGAGAAAAAGCAAGAAACTTCGGGGGGCAGGTGCAAGCACTATTAGCCAGCAAGTAGCAAAAAATGTCTTTTTATGGCAGGGAAGCGGGATAAGCAGGTATATAAGAAAGCTTCCCGAAATCTATTACACCTTTCTGATCGAGTGGGTTTGGGGTAAGAAAAGAATTCTTGAAGTGTATTTGAATGTTGCAGAAATGGGGCCTGGCATTTTTGGTATTGAGGCTGCAGCGCAAGCTTACTTCAGTAAAGAGGCTAAAGCTTTAAACAGGTCAGAAGCAGCACGAATTATCTCATGCCTTCCAAACCCAAAAGTTTTTACAGTAAAACCAATGAGCCGATGGGTAAGCTGGAAGTACCCAAGAGTATTAGGCCAAATGCGAAATATTGAGGTTGATCCCGATATTCAAAAGCTGATGTATACTAAGAAGTAAGTAAGGTATCAACAGCTTTTATGGCAGTATTTAATCTGTCTTCATAATTACCGCTTACGTTTACCCAGGGCACCGTTTGATTAATTAAAACATCTTCATAGATCTCATACAATTCTTTCCTCGACTTCAGATCAGGATATTCACGCAATTCATCTTTTACCCATGGCAAATCAATATTGCATAATAAGTACAGGTTACACTTTCTTTCAACTATCTTATCAAGAATAAAGTGGTGGCATTGGTTGAAAACATATTCGCACCACACCTTCATTACATACATATCAGTATCAACAAAAAGAAGCGGATGGTGAGTAGCCGTTTGTTGGTCATTGTCCATCATTTGATGACTTGCCTCTCCATTATTCGTTGTTAACCATTCGTCATTAACTTTCTTAATATATTCATCTTCCAATTCAATCTGCCCTTTGGCAATAGTAAGAAGATCGGGATATGTATAATTCGTTCCGTTTGCTAACAAGTATTCCCTCGCGTATTCGGGGCACCAAATCGTATGGTAATGTTTGGCCAGCAATCTACACAGTGTGCTTTTGCCTGTGCTCTCCGGCCCCATAACAACTACCTTTTTAACTTCTTGCATAGTTTGCTTTTTTTTGCCATGAAACCAGTCCGGCAAATGCCATTATTAATAATACAAGAAACTGAAAACTGGTAAATACATACCCTTTTACAAAGTACAACGGAATGGATGCAATGTTGGTTAGTATCCACCAGTACCAGCTTTCAACCTTCTTCTTAGCCATTAGCCACATGCCGGTATAAGCAGTTGCCGATGCAAATGCATCAGCAGCAGGTATGGCGCCTGAAGCAAACTCTTTTTTTAAATAAGATAAGGCAAGGTAGATGGCAAAATAAAATGCTGCAAAAAACAGCAGGTGCATTGCCCACTCTTTTAAAGAGCTGTGTTTTATAATTATAATTGAATGTTTGCTTTCATCTTTTCTACTCCAGAGTATCCAGCCGTAAATACTCATTATGGTGTAATAAATATTTACACTTGCTTCACCTAATAAATGACCTTTTATGCTTAGATATATGTAAATAATTGTGTTAATAAGCCCAGTGGGAAAAACCAGTATATTTTCTTTCCTCGAAAACCAAACACTTACAATGCCCGCAATAACTGCAATAAATTCTATTAAAGAAGTTTGCCGAAGACCGGTAACAAACTGGTGAAAAATATCGTCCAAAATAACTGGGGTTTTTGTAAAGATAGACTGGCAAAGCAATATCCTATTTTAAAACGCCTTCATAAAAATTACCATCTTAATTCTTCTTTCGTCTTCAATGAATTATCTATTTTGCCCCCATAAATAATACATGAAACAAACATTCCGGCTAATAACGTTCCTTTTTTTAATCACTACCGCTTCCTGCAAAACCCTTAGAGATGCAAGCGTTACAAAAGATGATGGAAAAATAGAAGTGGTATTTGTACAGGTGAACGATGTATATGAGATTGCTCCTGTGGCGGGTGGCAAAGAAGGCGGAATGGCGCGGGTGGCGACCTTAAAAAAACAATTGCTGCAATCAAATCCCAATACCTTCCTGGTAATGTCAGGGGATTTCGTAAGTCCTTCTGTTTACAACAGTCTTCAATATAACGGTAAGCGAATTCGTGGGGCGCAAATGATAGAAGCAATGAACAGCGCAGGTATGGATTTCGTTTGTTTTGGTAATCACGAATTTGATATTAATGAAGGGGAACTACAGGATCGTATCAATGAGTCAAAGTTCAGGTGGATTTCTTCAAATGCATTTCATAAATCAAAAAACGGAATAGTTCCTTTTACCCGTACAAATGTTTCTAATGCAATGCCTTTCCCTAAATCTTATATAATGAACGTAAGAGATAAAGATGGAACCGTTGCTAAAATCGGTTTTATTGGCGTTGTACTTCCCTCTAACCTTGCCGAATATGTTAGCTACACAGATCCGTGGACTGCTGCAAAAGAAATGTATAGTCAAATAAAAGATTCGGTTGATGCAGTTGTAGCAATAACACACCTTACCATTGCGAATGATGAAAGGCTTGCAAAAGAAGTTCCCGGCCTTGCTGTTATTTTAGGAGGTCATGAACACGATATGCGTTTTAAAAAAACTGGAAATGTTTATATAACAAAAGCACATGCCAACGCGAGGTCTGCTTACGTAGTTAAACTAAACCTGGATAAGAACAAAAAGAAAACTTCGGTTACACCCGAGCTTAAATACCTTAATGAAAGCGTTGCATTAGATAGTAACACCAATGTTGTTGTACAAAAGTGGAAGAAAATTGCAGAAGATAATTATGCATCTCTCGGTTTTGATCCAATGAAAGTAGTGATGCCTTCGGGAGAGCCATTGGAAGCGCGAGAAACAGAAATAAGGCATCACCCAACGAACTATAGTAAGTTGATTACCGAAGCTATGGCTAATGCATGCCCCCAGGCAGATGTGGTAATGTTTAATGCCGGTTCAATAAGGCTTGATGACATATTAAGTCCGCCCGTTACCCAATATGATATTATTCGCAGTATGCCCTTTGGCGGTGGAATTCGCGAAGTTGATATGAAAGGAGGCTTGCTATTAGAAGTACTGAAGGCAGGATTAAAGAATGAAGGTGAAGGAGGTTATTTACAATATCAGCCAGCGGTTTATAATAAGTCTTCTAATTCGTTTACCATTAACAATGCTGCTATTGATACTGTAAAAACTTATCGGGTTGCTATGCCCGATTTTTTAATTTTGGGTAAAGAACAAAATCTTGGTTTTTTAAACGATCGTAACCCTCAGGTTCTTAAAGTATATCCTGCAGAAACTTCTTCGGCAAATCCTAAATCGGATATACGACTTGCAATAGTTAAATATTTGGAGAAGAAGAATTAGCGGGGAATCAAGCCGTCACAAAAATGAACGCCGCCCTTCTGTAGTTCACTTTCAATTATTCATTTGTTGATTCGCTAATTGTCGTTGTTCTTCAAATTCACGGCTGCCTAAAAGTCTTAATTCTTTTAAGTGAGAGACTACTGCATTGGAGAATGATGGAAACTCCTTGTACTCATAACCAGCCTCTTTTATAGATTGCTTTATAATAGGAAGAAGTTTACGGTAATGGGTATGACAAATCCGGGGAAATAAGTGGTGGATAATATGAATATTGATAGCGCCACATAACCACTGCAATAAAAAACTTTTAGGACCATAATCGCCGGTACTTTCGATAATATGTATTGCCCAATTTTTTTCTATCTGGTTGTTTTTAACCTCGGGGTAGCTGGTGCCAATAGTAAGATGACCTGTTTGAAAAATGAATGCAAGTAAGGCCCCATTAAGAATATGGCCTAAAAGAAAGTAACCTAAAACCGC
>MWYU01000272.1 GCA_002050375.1 Chitinophagales bacterium 62-2 | reverse complement strand
TTTAGTATATCAACCCTTCAACCGATCAATTTCTCAATCAACCTTACTTAGTAATTCCCAACTTAGCTTCCATGCTCAAGGTAGCATGAGGAACAGCACGCAAACGGGCTTTATCGATGAGCTTACCCGTTAAGCGGCAAATGCCGTAAGTTTTGTTTTCGATACGCATTAAAGCCTTTTCCAAATGATCGATAAAGGTAATTTGCCGACTCGCCAATTGGCTTAACTGCTCACGCTCCATGCTCATACCGCCATCTTCCATAGTCATATACCGGTTGTCGGTTTCATCTCCCCCCATTTCATCGCGGCGGGTAATTAAACCCTGCAGATAGGCGAGCTCCTTTTTGGCGGCATCCAGTTTTTTATTAATCAGGTCTCTAAATTCCTGCAACTCTGCATCGCTGTAACGCATAGTCGGCCCCTGAGGACTCGCCGCAGGAGCATCTAAAACGCTTTTAGTAAAGTCTGGTTCATAATCTACTTTTTTATTTGTAGACGTTTTAGGAATTACAACGGGCTTGTCGCTTCTTACACCTTCTGTTCTTTTTTCTACCACCGGCTTAGGATTAGCCAATGGTTTTGAAGGTACAACTACTTGTCTGACAATTTTATTCCCTGTTGTAAGTGTAGCCGATAGTGCGTGTTTTTCCTCTGGGGTAACCTTTATTGCCTTTTTTTCAGGTGCCGTTGGTTTTTTTACCGATGAGGCTACTTTTATATTCTCTGTTTTATCTTGTGCCGGTGATTTCTTCACTAGTTCTTGTGTTTTTTTAATGACGGTTTTTGCAACATCCTTAATAGTATTCGTAACTTTAGTTACCGGGTTAGATGCTTTAGCTGCCTTTTTTGGAACCGCAGTACCTTTTTTTGGTTGCATAACTTGTTGCTTCCCTTGTTTTATATTACTTTTTGAAGCTTGCGCCAACACAGTTTTTTTAGGAGAAGCAACTTTTGAAGCTGCCTTTTTAGCTGGTTTTGAAGCTTTCAGTGCAGGTTTTCCTGCTTTCAAGGGTTTGTTTGTAGCCATTAGCTCATGCTTTTTTTGTTACACTCACTCTAAGCGGAATTTCATTGACTTCAATTTGAATGCCGTCGACAAGGTTGTTAGAGAAGCTAATGTTTTCTGCCAAAATTTCCGCGCAAATATAGTTTTTATATTCATTTATAGCAGTTGCAAGCTTTTCATTTTCTGATATTGTTATATTAATTCTATCAGTAAGATCAAATCCGCTATCCTTTCTTATATTTTGAATACGGTTTACAAATTCCCGCGCCTCTCCTTCCTTCTTTAACTCGTCGGTAATAGTTATATCTAAGGCTACAGTCAAAGTGCCTTTAGTTGCCACACTCCAACCGGGAATATCTTCGGCGCTTATTTCCACTTCATTTAATGCTAAAGTAATTGGTTCTTCCTCAATCGTCACAGTAAAATGGCTGTCTTTTTCTAATTGCGAAATGTCGTGTTGGCTAAACTTACTTAAAGCTGCAGATACAACTTTCATTTTTGAGCCCAGCTTTTTGCCCAGCACCACAAAATTCGGCCTGATCTTTTTATTTATAAATCCCTCTGTTTTAGTTAAGTATTCAATTTCTTTTACGTTTACCTCGCTTTTTATTAAATCTTCAACTTTTTGCAGTTGCTCCTTCATTTTGCTATTTAAAACGGGAAGCAATACTTTTTGTAGTGGCTGCCGAACTTTAATATTCACTTTCTTTCGTAAACTTAATACCAAAGAAGAAATATCCTGGGCCAGTTGCATTCTCTCTTCCAAAGAAATATCAATAACGCTTTCATCAGCCACGGGAAAATTAACATGGTGCACGCTTTTAGCTTTTGAACGGTTTGATACTTCATTTAAGTTTTGAAAAACAGCATCGCTAAAAAAAGGAGAGACGGGAGCCATCAACCTTACGACTGTTTCGAGGCATTCATACAAAGTTTGATAGGCACAAATTTTATCATGCTCATATTCACCTTTCCAGAAGCGGCGGCGGCTTAGGCGAACGTACCAATTACTCAAATGTTCGTCTACAAAATCTTCGATAGCGCGACCGGCCTGAGTAGGTTCATAATCATCCATGCTTTCAGTTACGGTTTTAACGAGGCTGTTTAAAGACGACAGTATCCACCTATCAATTTCCGGTCTTTGTTCAGGAGGAACATATTCTTCATTAAACGCAAATCCATCGACGTTGGAATACAGCGCAAAAAACTGGTAAGTATTATATAATGTACCAAAAAACTTTCGCTGCACTTCCCGGATGCCCGAAATATCAAATTTTAAACTATCCCATGGAGAAGCGTTTGTTATTAAATACCAGCGGGTAGCATCTGCACCGAACTTCTCAAGGGTTTGAAAGGGGTCCACCACGTTTCCCACACGTTTACTCATTTTGTTTCCGTTCTTGTCGAGCACAAGCCCGTTTGAAACAACTGTTTTATAAGCTACGCTGTCAAACAATAGTACAGCCAAGGTATGTAACGTATAGAACCAGCCACGCGTTTGGTCAACACCTTCGGCAATAAAATCGGCAGGAAAGGCAGAACCTTTATCAACCAAATCTTTGTTCTCGAACGGATAATGCCATTGAGCATAAGGCATTGCTCCGCTATCAAACCACACATCAACCAGGTCTGGTATTCGTTTCATTGGTTTGCCGGCTTCGCTAACTAAAATTATCTCGTCGACATACGGTTTGTGTAAATCAACTTTCAATTGATTGCCTTTTATAACCAAATTCAACTTCTTATTAAAGCCTGCTGCAAGCGCTTTTTCACATTCTGCAGTCAACTCTTCAATACTTCCAATACATTTTTCTTCACTTCCATCGTCAGTTCTCCATATCGGCAAAGGCGTGCCCCAGTAGCGGCTTCGGCTTAAGTTCCAATCCACCATGTTTTCCAACCAGTTGCCAAAGCGGCCTTCACCGGTCGATTTCGGTTTCCAATTGATCGTTTTATTAAGTTCTACCATTCTATCCTTCAAAGCAGTGGTTTTTATGAACCAGGCATCTAACGGATAATATAAGATGGGTTTATCTGTACGCCAGCAGTGCGGGTAACTGTGCTCGTATTTTTCAACCTTAAAAGCGCGGTTTTCTTTCTTAAGCTTCACGCAGATGTCAACGTTCACATCTTCATATGCTTCGTCGTCCTTGTAATTTTTTACATAACGGTTACTGAATTCCCCGAGCCCATCCACAAATTTACCCTGCCGGTCAACCATCGTGAGGACGCCAAGGTTATACTTCTTACCAACCTTGTAGTCATCTGCACCAAAGGCAGGAGCAGTATGCACGATACCGGTACCATCTTCAGTGGTTACAAAATCACCAAGAATTACACGGAAAGGCTTAGGAGCTTCATCAGTTAAAGGCTGAATGTTAGCAGGACTATTTGCCTCAAAGGGAAGCAACTGCTCGTATTCACACTCTTCGATGTCTTTTCCTTTGAATTCTGTTAGAGCCTTCCACGAAAGATTTTTTTCACCCTCTTTATAGTTTTCCAAATCGCCATTCTCGCCTTCAGGCTTGAAGTACTTTGGGATAAGTGCTTTTGCAAGAACAACATTTACCGGCAAATGGGTATACGGATTAAAGGTTTTTACTAAAACATAATCAATGTTAGGTCCCGCAGTTAAGCCGAGGTTTGAAGGAAGTGTCCACGGAGTTGTTGTCCAGGCAAGAAAGAAAACAGCCTCCCCATCCCCCGACAGGGGAATTTTAGCGGCTTCAAAAAGAAATTCGCTGCGGGAGTTTCGAATAGCCTTAAACATGGCAACGGCTGATGTATCCTTTACATCTTTATATGTGCCCGGCTGGTTTAATTCGTGGGAGCTTAAACCTGTACCGGTTGTCGGTTTCATCTCCCCCCATTTCATCGCGGCGGGTAATTAAACCCTGCAGATAGGCGAGCTCTTTTTTGGCGGCATCCAGTTTTTTATTAATCAGGTCTCTAAATTCCTGCAACTC
>MWYU01000317.1 GCA_002050375.1 Chitinophagales bacterium 62-2 | reverse complement strand
ACGTATAAGCACCCCTTCAGGGGCGGGGGGGGCTTGAAATATCCGTAAAAGATAACGGCACCGGCATGCCTCAAAAAGTAGTAGATAAAATCTTTCAGCCATTCTTCACTACAAAGCCAACAGGGCAGGGAACAGGATTAGGATTATCGTTAAGTTATGATATTATAAAAGCACATGGCGGAGAGTTAAGAGTTGAGACGGTGGAAAGCGAGGGAGCGGAATTCATAATTCTTTTACCCTTAAAGTAAAAGTGTCATATAGTGTTAGGTAAAATTAAGAGTGTGTTTTTAAATCCCATAATCCCATGAATCCAATAAATCCACCTTCAGACCAAAAGCAACGTGGAGGAAATGGAAGTTGAAAGGAAGGAGAGTTTGTGCAGTTGTCATTTTTATTTTTAAAAAAAATTCTCTTGAAAAAGTTAATAACACTACTGTTTCTTATATGTTCTGTTCAAATACTTTCAGCACAGGCCTTGCCTTTTTCGCAACCAGCGCCGGTTGACAGCCTGAAGCATGCGTTGCAAACAACAGCAAATGATACCTTACGCCTGGTTTTGATTAATCGAATACAACATCATTACTTTCTCATTAATACCAATTTTGACAGTGCCTTATTTTATTCAACACAATTATTGCAGTTAACGCGAAAATTGAATTATAAAATAGACGAAGCCTATGCGCTTGATATAGTGGGAAGTTGTATGAATTATCTGCTTAATTCGCAAACGCTGAAAACTTTATTTGAAGGCGTCCGGATTGCTGAAGATGCAAAGTCCGAAAAAAATATTTTGCCGGAAAGATACCTGAGAATGATGATTTACTGGAGCGATAACTTCAGTACAGTATTGGCTAAGAACCGATGGAAGCCGAAATTTTTCAGAATGCTAATTCTTGCAAGCCTGTATAATGATCTGGGAGGGGCTTATGGCAGCACAATTTCAAACCAGCAAAAGCTCTTATATTATTCCTATAAAGCTATCCATATTTTCGAATCTTGTAATGACTTATCCGATCTCAGCGTAACCTATTATGGTATCGCAAATTATTTTGCCTCAACAAATCAATACGATTCCTGTCTTCGTTATGCACAAAAATCATATGACCTGGCAAAGCAGACAAACTCTGGATTTGCCCCTATTAACCTTGGCATAATTGGAACTATGTATTTTAAAAAAGGAAATTTTCCTGAGGCTGTTAAATTTTGCCGAATGTCCATTCAAACCTCTTCAAAGTCTCCAATGGCCCCAAATTGGGCGCCCTATCATACCATAGCTGAGTATTTCTTTGAAAAGGGAATTACAGATTCAAGCCTCTATTATTCAAGAAAAGCTTTTGAACAGGTAAAAATATTCGATTTACCCGCTGATGTGCAAAAGGTAAGCGTACTGCTGGCAAAAGTGTATAAAGCAAGAGGCAATGCTGATAGTGCAACTAAATATTATGAATTAGCCTTGTCGTACGACGATATTATTAATAACATAGATAAAAAAAGGATTTTACAAAGTCAGGATGTTGAGGAGCAACTGCGGCAGCAAGAGGTTGAAGCAGCTAAAAATCGAATAAAAGTGTATTCATTACTTGCTGGGTTAGGTTTATTCTTAATAATAGCTGTTATTCTCCTAATAAATAACCGGCAAAGAAAAAAAACAAATAGTTTATTGCAGCAAAAGAACGAGGAAATAGAAAGCACATTACAGGAATTAAAATCCACACAAGCCCAATTGATACAAAGTGAAAAGATGGCTTCGCTTGGTGAGCTTACTGCAGGCATTGCTCACGA
Source organism: Chitinophagales bacterium 62-2 (assembly GCA_002050375.1). Classification (GTDB taxonomy): domain Bacteria; phylum Bacteroidota; class Bacteroidia; order Chitinophagales; family Chitinophagaceae; genus Segetibacter. The sequence goes on along the minus strand of MWYU01000317.1, from coordinate 2,198 downwards.
AATACAAAACCCTTTAAACTTCGTCAACAACTTTTCTGATGTTAATTCAGAATTGATTGATGAACTGAAAAGTGAATTGCTTGCAAAAAATAACGAAGAAGCTATTTTGATTGCTGGTGATATAAAAGAGAACGAACAAAAAATAAATCATCATGGCAAACGAGCAGATGCTATTGTAAAAGGCATGCTGCAACATTCAAGAGCAAGCACAGGCAAAAAAGAACCAACTGACATTAATGCTTTAGCTGATGAATACTTACGATTAAGCTATCATGGCTTAAGAGCCAAAGACAAAGACTTTAATGCAGACTTTACTACGGATCTTGATGAAAGCATAGGTAAAATAGAAGTAGTACCCCAGGATATCGGAAGAGTACTGCTTAACTTATACAACAATGCTTTTTATGCAGTAAATGAAAAGAAAAAACAACTGAATGGAGCGTTTGAGCCAACAGTTGAAGTAAGCACAAAGAAGGTGGACAATAAAGTTGAAATATCCGTAGAAGATAATGGCAATGGCATACCACAAAAAGTAAAAGACAAAATTTTTCAACCCTTCTTTACAACCAAACCAACAGGGCAGGGAACTGGCTTGGGCTTATCATTAAGCTATGATATTATAAAAGCGCATCGAGGTGAGATTAAAGTGGAAACAAAAGAAGAAGAGGGAACAACGTTTATTATTCAATTACCTAACCACAGTGTATGAAATTGTACTGCACCATTTTGTTTTTTATCCTTTATACCTCTGTAGCACTTGGCCAAACGGCACAGGCGGATAGTATAAAGAGGCTATTGGCAAATAACAATACAGATACCGGCAAAGTGCTGCTGTTAGCCAGGTTGTCTGGTTTGTATCAATTCTTCAACTCCGATTCATCCATGCTTTTAGCTAAGCAGGCACTCAAGCTGGCAAAAGAAAAGAAGTATGTTATAGGTGAAATAAGGGCACTAAATGCTCTTGGATCAATGTACCGGTCTCGGGGTGAATTCCCAGAGGCATTAGAAATAGTTATGCAGTCTTTGCGCATGAGCAAAAGCATAGGGGATTCGGTAGGCTTGGCAAATGGCCTAAGCACAATTGGTTTAGTTTATTCTGATTTGGGGGAATACCGTTTGGCCGTAAATTATATTAGTCAAATAAAAGATGGGAAAGTACTTTTTTCTATTAGCCCCAGTTATTATGCCGGTGTATTGTCACATTTAGGTAATGCGTACGAAAAGATGAATGTATTGGATTCTGCTCTTTTGTACCAGCGTTGGGCATATGCCTTAACCCGACAATTATCACCCCAAAACGTACCTTCTTTAATATTTGGCCGCTTAGGTTTTCTTCAGGAACGATTGAACAACTATGACAGTGCACTTTATTATTACCGGGCTACGCTCCGTAATGCAATCCTCACAAAAGATGTTCAGAACCAGGGAGAGTCACAAAACCGTTTAGGTGAATTGTTTTATAAATTAAAGCAACCAGACTCCAGCATATATTATGCCCGACGTGCTTTCCTTGCTAATCAGCAAATAGTAAATAAGAATAGGCTTTTAGTGTCTACGGCTTTGCTTATAAATCTATTTAAGGATAAGAAGAATTATGACAGCGCCTTACACTATCAGGAATTTTTGCTTGCTCTTAAAGACAGCGTATTCGGGCCGGAAAAGTTTAAACAACTGCAACTGCTTGCCATCAATGAGCAGCAACGGCAATACGAATTACAGACAAGAGAAACACGGGCAAAAACAAGATTTCAGCAAATTGGCTTTTTATCCGCATTGGGTGTTTTCTTTCTGATTGTGCTGTTACTGTGGCGCAACAACCGCCAAAAGCAAAAGGCCAATACGCTGCTGCAAAAGCAAAAAGCTGAAACTGAAGAACAAAAAATGAAGGCTGAAGTTACATTGGAAGAGTTAAAAGCAACACAAGCGCAATTGATACAGCGGGAGAAGATGGCGTCGTTAGGTGAACTCACTGCCGGCATAGCACATGAGATACAAAATCCACTCAATTTCGTCAACAACTTTTCGGAAGTCAATACAGAATTGGTGGAAGAGTTGAAACAGGAAGCTCGGTCTGGTCATACACCTGAGGTGCTGCAAATAGCGGAAGAGATCAAAGAGAACGAACAAAAAATAAACCATCACGGCAAACGCGCAGATGCTATTGTAAAAGGCATGCTACAACATTCACGGGCAAGCAC
>MWYU01000406.1 GCA_002050375.1 Chitinophagales bacterium 62-2 | reverse complement strand
CGTTTGAAAAGTGCTTTGTACTTCAAAGTTAATGGAAAGTGCTTTGTATTTCAAAGTTTTTAAAAAAATTTATCTCGCCTGTTTTTACAGAAACGTTGAATGCAAGTCAAAATGGAGTATGGAAGTAGTAATAGAGTGTGTGCCGTCTATTTGCCGTCCTTAGCAGATCTTAAATATTGACAAAGAAAATGTACGGGCAAAAGATAATTTGAACAGACTTCCTTGTTCTGCCGTGGTCTCCTTAAAGGAGCTTGCGCGAAGCAAAGGGCATCCGGCATACTGCTTAATCTATGCTAAAATTTTGTTCGAAAGTCGCGCTAACTATAATAAGGAAGCACCCTCGCTTACTACATCGACTAAACCTTGTGGTGTGGGCATCACTAACCCGGGTCTTTGGTTGTACGCAATCTCAGGCGGTTTTGATTTTAATTATGGTTTTTGTTAAGAAGGAAATACTTTGCCTTAACAAACTCAAGGCAACACCCTAATTGATCATAACAATGTTAACTTGTTACAACTATGAACAATAATTCATACGCGGCTTTTGCAAATTGGAAAATTTGCTATATAGAAATTCCTGCTCTCGATATACAACAATCTTCAAGGTTCTATGAGACTGTTTTCGGTTGGAATATAAGGGAGGATAGCCGAGGCAGTGTTTCATTTGACGATACTGTAGGACAAGTAAGCGGAATGTGGGTGCAAGGCAGAGAACCTGCAACAAAACCAGGATTTTTGATTTCTATTATGGTGTATAGTGTTTCCGACACGTTAAAACTAATTGTAAATAATGATGGCAAAGTTGTGCAGGCTCCAGACTACAACTCATCTGAAGTTATAGCAAGATTTTCGGACCCGGCAGGAAATGTGTTTTGCCTGTACCAGAACCGGCATTCGATTAACAACCAGTAATTTCGTCCTGCTGAGTCCTTTCTACGGGGTTTGCTCAAAGGCAAGGTAACCTTATTTAGCTCCGCTGATTACTAATGCTCCATAATCTAATTCAAGACCTTTAGAGGTTTGATATTGTTGCGAATTTTGTTGCACTTCGTTTTTAATTTTTTGTCTCATTTCATCAGTTGCTTTACTTAATGCTGCTACAACAGGTGCAACTACTTCATTCATCATTTGCCACATGTGCTCAAAATCTTTATATACTAATTTTCCGTTTACTTCCTGTTCCTTAATGTTTTTGAAACCTGATTTTTCCATTAATGATCTGATTAAACCGTCACCGGCACACCGAAACATTCCCGGAGCTCCTGGCGGCGGCGGTTGCAGGTTCATGTTTTTATTGATCACCCCCAGGGTATTTGTAATCCATAAATTTTTGCCCGATGCTCCCCAAACAGATGTTGCCATTTTTCCCCCTGCCTTTAATACGCGGTACATTTCATCGCTGGCTATTTGCATATCAGGAAAAAACATAAACCCCATCCTGCAACTTATTTTATTAAAAGCGTTCTCAGAAAAAGGCAGCTCGCATACATCGCAGGCTCTTGTTTCATAATTTAAAATGTGCTTATTCCCTGCATTTTCCTTTGCAATTTCAAGCATCTGGCTGGCCAGGTCTGTCCCTACCACTTTACCTTTTGTTGCCAGGGTTGCTATCGTTAACCCTGGTTCACCGGTGCCGCATGCTACATCCAGTACCTGGTCATCTTCCTTTATATCTAATTCAACTATGATTGCATCGCCCATAGGTTTCAAAAAGTTCATGGTAAAATCATCCCATTTTTTCCAACCCGGGGAAAACTTATTCCAGATTTCTTTTTGCTGTTCGCGTATATCAGCGAATTGAGTTTCCATAAAATGAATTTTTAAATAATTAGTATACTTTTTATTTCAACAATCCTGAATAAAACTCTTCTTACCTGGTGGTGTGATTTATAGGAAGCACTAAAGTATCTGAATGAGTGCTAATGGCGTTAATTGCATCCGGGTTAAAGCAAGCAGCAATAGGAACACCGCTCTCTTAAGTACAAATTTAAAATTATTTTGAAGAAGCACAAACTTGTTCTATAGTTTTTGATGCTGCCGGTACGTTCGTGCTGGTATATGAATTGCACTGAATATAAGAACCATAAAATAAATTGTATGAAAAAGTTATTGATATTCGCTGGTATTTCAGGCCTTGCTGCTGCAATTGCAATCTTTTTTGCTTCTGAAAACGATAAGTATGGGGATTTTAATGACGAGGCCAATTATGTTTCAGATGCTGATATGGAGGCTTATGATATAAATGAAAACACAGGACCCGCTGAAAGAGTTTTTTAATTATGGCATCCTAACTATTACAGAAGTACTTGCAGGTATTGTAGTTAGCTATTAAAATATGATCCAAAGGCAATCGGAGCTTAAATAACTATGTAGTTTCAAGTCCTTCGACCGATGCAATAAACATCAGATTATTAACTTCTATGAAAACAGTGAAAGACCTGAACTGAAAAGGCTTCATCTGCAAAAAGTTATGCAAACGCATAACTTTCACTCCGACCTGCTGTATTCATTTCAACACTCTCAGCATGATAATTTTCAAGCGCTTTGTTAGATGAATAGTTAAAAAAACTATATCCAATTTTCCTTAAGCCTGTAAAGCTTTGTGAGCTCGAAGTAGTATACTCCCAATTGGATGAACTCACAACTGAAACTGCCTGGTCTAATGCTTTAAAATAATCTTCTGTTATAAGAATATAATTTCTGTTACCCTCGCCGTTCTTAAGCAGGCAATGAGATTCAATCACTGTCTGTCCATATAGTTTTCTAAATCCTTTTATATTATAGACGTTTATATCGCCATAATGAACAATAAACTTCAACGAGAGGTCAGCTTCAATATTATATGAGGATTTCAAACTTTCGAATTTGCTATTAAAAGCTTCATATATTTTTTTAAAACAGGCAAACATATTTTTTAAAGGAAGTGGCATGCCTGCTTTATAAAAAAGAATGGCATCCCCCTCTATTTCAGATATTTCAAGGTCTAAAGTATTACTGTCGATTATCTCATTAAGAAGATCACTTGTAATAGATACGCCAAGATCGATGTCGATATTTTTTACAAAGTTGGTAAAGCCGCTGATGTCTGGAATAATGATTAAGCCTTTCATGATAAGATGTTTTATTATTAGTCGGTCGGTTTTCTAAAAAAAGACAGCCGGACGATTTTAATGGGTTAGATGAATAAATCCGGCAAACAACGTGGATAGATGTGTGACGAGCAGAATAATTTTTGCCAAAAAACAAAATACTGCTTTGCACCTTCTTTTATGTAAGCGGTTGAAATGGAAATAATGGGATTTGCCATCTTCCTCACTATGATGATTTCCACTGGTGCCCTGGTAATTGTTTGGCAATTCAAGACCCCACAGAACGATATTGTGATGTCGATTATCCGGGGCAGTTAAGTCATGATCGTTTGCTGTTCTTGTTTGACTGATTGTGTTGCTGCTGTTGCTGCCAATAGAAACAATAGCGGGTACAAGGAACAAAAGAAAGGCGACGATGAAGAGAAATTTGCTGTTCATAAATTTGATTTTTATTACACAAATTTTGCTTCAAACATGCCCTTGCGACAAGGTAGGAACTACTAATATAATAAGTTAGGTAAGGGTACTGTTAACGAATGATAACAGGTGCGTAACTATCCGTTTTATCAGAAATAAGTATTTGTACGTATTAAGTATTAAAAAGCTTTGAAATACGGAATACGTTATCTATTTTTCGAATAATTATTACTAACCTATTGTAAATCCTTTTATAAAATAATTATGGAAAAATTAAAGTCTTCCTCTAAAACCAGGTCCGACAGGATTGTTCTAAACACTGCTCTGCTTTTAATAGGAGCAATTACGTCGTTTACCCTTTTTGGCCGCAAATCAAAAAAATCCGGTGGCTCTTACCACGATCCAAAAAATCCGGTGCCTTATCCGCCAGGTACAAATCCACACAAGTCTTCCACTTTCTATAAATTAAGATTAGCAAAAGGACAATAC
>MWYU01000542.1 GCA_002050375.1 Chitinophagales bacterium 62-2 | reverse complement strand
TACTGCAACTGACGGCTCAAACGTTCCGTTCAGTTGTTTCTTCTTTTCGTTGACTGCATAAAAAGCATTATTGTATAAATTCAATAACACTTTGCCTATATCCTGCGGAACAACTTCGATCGTCCCCACGCTTTCATCAAAGTCTGTTGTAAAATTTGCATTAAAATCTTTGTCTTTAGCTCTCAATCCATGGTAACTTAAGCGTAAATATTCATCTGCCAAAGCATTGATGTCTGTTGGTTCTTTCTTGCCTGTGCTCGCTCTTGAATGTTGCAGCATGCCTTTTACAATGGCATCTGCACGTTTGCCGTGATGATTTATTTTTTGTTCATTGTCTTTTATATCATCTGCAATAATCATTGCCTCTTGCCCGTTGCCTGTTGCCAATTGTTCTTTCAATTCATCAATCAACTCTGTATTTACATCAGAAAAGTTGTTGACGAAGTTTAAAGGGTTTTGTATCTCGTGTGCAATACCTGCAGTCAGTTCTCCAAGGCTTGCCATTTTTTCCGATTGGATGAGTTGATTTTGTGTTGCCCTTAGCTCGGATAAAGTATTTTGTAATTCATCTTTTTGCTGATGTACTTCTTTAGATGCCCTGATACGTACATTTTCGAATACTAATGAAATGAGAAAGATAATTAACACAAGACCTGAATGGCAGGAAAGAAAGAAAAAAGCCTCTCTTGATTTAGAATATTCTTTGGGAAAAATATATCCGTTGTAATGCATCGTACCAAATCCGACTACCATAATAACAGCCACGATTGCCCAGAAATACCCACTTTTTTTTCCTGCTATTAATAGGATTACAATTGGCGTTGAAGCTAACCAGGGCAGAACCGGAGATTCAAACCCCCCGGAAAAATATATACATCCATACACGCCTAATGCACCTATCAAACCAAAAATATTAGCGGCTTTAAAAACATTTAAACCATGCCTTAATAAAAACAAAAGAACTATATAGCTTAAAAAACCGCCCAGCATTATTAAAAGGCCCATTGTATAACCGGCAACCCAGCTAACACTTACGTAAAACAAAGAAAATATTGCAGTAATAAATATTGTATATGCTACCAGGCGTACTCTTCGGTAATATTCATTACCGGAAGTAAGATGTACAGGAATAAAATATTCAACAACTTTCTGCAGCATGACAAAAGAGTATGCGATTACATTTATTTTATTAAATTATACGCTATAAAATACGATAGCCAAATCCACAGACCCTGGATAATGCCAAGCGGTAACTGAAAAACATAATGCCTTTGATGTATATGCCGGAAAAACAGCGGCATAAAGCTACAGATCATTCCTTCTGCAAGAATAATATACCAGGGTGTATTACCTATCATCCTGCAATTTACGTAGTACCACCAGCCGGCACCTTTAGCCCAATGTTCAAATAATGGTATAACTGCAAAACCAATAATAGTTGTTGCTATTATGCTTACCCACATCTTTTCTTCGAGGCTAATCAGCCAACCTAAATATCCTATTTGAATAAGTAAAACTGCCCATGCAAAAGGCATATAAAAAGGAGAGCAGGCAATCATAGGTTCATCCGTTGTATAAATGAGGGTACCGGTATTACTTACCAACCAGCAATCAGCAACAAGCTCTGTTACTCCTGCTACAAGTCCAAACACCAGCAACCTTTTAAGAAAACGGTCATTTTGCTTATATGCAAACCAGGCAAGTAACCCATAGATACCGAAAGCAAGCACGAATGCTGAGCGCCATGTCAGTTCAAATGCAGAACTTATAGCGGCAATGGCAACTGTGATTATTAACGTTATAATTACAAACCTTACCTCTTTTATTTTAAGTTTTTGAAGAAGCTTTTTTAAAAGCATAGGTAAGTTTATTTTAATTTGTATTCCTTACAATTTGATAGAAGATGTTGCACTATTATTTTGTTATTAATTGGGAGGTATCGCTCAATTACTCAGTTCGGGGAAAGAAGTAATTTAAATTATAAAAAATTTCAAACAGCCTGAATATTTCCTTTCTCCGGAGTAAACCTTATAGCTCATAATAATGAATATATCCCCTTTCCTGTTGTTTAACATACCCCGCTTGTTAACGGTTAGATGCGGGAGTTTTTTTTCCGAAAATTTTTCTAAAGAATAAAATAATCCTTGCCAGCAGTCCAATAATTTCAGGAACATGAAATTGATAAGGCAATCCTTGCTCGTATCTTTTCTCATCCCTGCTACGCATCCCTGCAAGTATTTCCGGTTCATGCAAATTCCAAATTTTGCAATGGGAAGCCTGCACTCCTGAAGTTTCTATGATGGCATTCACTGCCCGCCTTGCTGCTTCGTTGGCGCCTTCCATAGTTGCCAGATCTGTATAAGTTTGAACATAATCGGATGCTAAAAAAAGATTTGGAATAAATGTATAAGCCTGCGGTCTTAAGGCCCACGAATTTATAGTGTTCACCAATAAAGGTTCCTTGTTCTTGTCTTCATTACCATGAGAAATTGTAATATCGCGATCAATATACCAATGGATCACCTGGTCATCACGCAAAACTTCTCCATCTACATTCAGGCTCTTCTTTAACTGTGCCCATACCTCATTTTTAATTTCTTCATACGAACAATCCTTAGCCATTTTATTACCTCCTTCATCTAAAATTCCCGGCTGTTCCCAATCAGAAATATCTACAGAAAAGATGGTCTTAACTTTACCATTGAACCTTGTTTGAATGTCGTAATCTTTCCAGAATTGTAATTGAGATATAGAGGTTAAGGCCCAGGGCGAATCGGCATAAATACAATGGCCATGAACTACATCAACTTCTTCTGACAGGTAAAACTGAATCCCATTCATCCATGCTACACTGGGTGCAAGTTTAATAATCCCTTCGAGGGTTGGATCGGCTGTAAGCACATCTTCAGAAATTAATTCAGCCGCAACTTCCACCGGGGTTGCAAGGATATAATAATCACCTTTAACCATTGTTCTTTCAGGCGTTCCTTTATAATATTCCTCTACCCAAACGCCTGCAATTTTTCCATCCTTCATTTCTAACTTCTTTGCCGACTTATTGAAGTTGTATTTAACTCCTATCGATTTCAGGTATTCAAGCCAGGGGTTAATCCATACATCGTTAGTTGGCCCGTTCAACACCCGGTCAGTAGTTACGCCGGGATTTGACATATTAAATAATAACTGAAGAAAAATGTCTCCACCGGTTTTAGTGCTTGCTTTTTTTGCATTTGCTGCAACTAAAGTTCTTGTTAAGCCTTGTACTAATAATGCCTGATATGTTGCAGAGAAACGGTCAGCTTCGAGGTATTGCCACCATCCAATTTTTTCGTATTCATTTAACCTTCTATCATAACATGTGGTCATTAGCTGCCAGAGCTTTTTTGCAAAAAATTTTTTTTCCTCCGCAGTTAATCCGGTATCTGCATGCATAGTATGCAGCAAGTCTTCAATATCAGCATACGATTGAGGAAAGTTTACGGTGGCGTCAATCGCCTTTTTCCCTGCGCGAAAAATACCTACCCTATTTACCGGAACGAGATTTTCGAAGACGCCCTTATTTTGATTTTTAAAAGGAATTCTTTTCATTGTATCTACAACATGTTTGTAGAAACCGGGAAAAAAACGAAACCCATGTTCGCCGGGCAAATATTTATCAGCTATAGTTTTGTTGGTGCCGGGCACATTTACACTTCTTGCTTTGCCACCCGCATACAACCTATGCTTGTCATAAACCTCCACTTCAAAACCTCTTTCTGCCAGTTCATGAGCGGCACTCATTCCTGCTACACCTCCGCCTAAAATAATTACACTTTTAGCCATGTTTGTTTGGGTATTATGATTTAAAATAGTTCTTTGAATGTAAGCCTCTCAATATAGAAAATGAATAGGTCTTATTAAATAGAGAAAGCAACTACAGTACTATTTAAAGAAGACATCCTTACTCTGTATTATCACTTACAATCTTCTGAATTAATTCGGTACTTATAATACGTTTGAGAGG
>MWYU01000510.1 GCA_002050375.1 Chitinophagales bacterium 62-2 | reverse complement strand
TTCTTAGAGTTCAGTGGTTCAGTTTAATACTGAACTTTTGGTATAGGGTTTTAAGGCAAATACAAGACGATGAAGAAGATGCTGTTGTCCTTTTTAAAAGTATCGTTGCTGGTCTATGTTGGCATTTGTGTTCTGTTATATTTTATGCAGGAAAAATTAATCTTCTTTCCTGAAAAGCTTGGTAAAGACTTTAAGTTCAGGTTTAATCAAAAGTTTGAGGAAGTAAGCATTACCACCAGCGACAACATTTTATTACATGCGTTGCTGTTTAAGTGTGCCGAGCCCAAAGGAGTTATCTATTACCTGCACGGCAACGCCGGTTCTTTAAACTCATGGGGAGAAGTTGCGGACATTTATACTAGCCTCAATTATGATGTTTTTATGCTTGACTATAGAGGTTATGGAAAAAGTGAAGGTCATGTTACAGGACAGCAGCAATTCTATTCAGATGTGCAGGCTGCATATAACAAGCTAAAGACGATGTATGATGAAAGTAAAATTATTGTTTTAGGTTACTCTATAGGAACAGGTCCTGCGGCAAAAATTGCTTCTGAAAATCGTCCGAAATTATTAATTCTTCAATCACCTTATTATAGCATTACAGATATGATGAGGCATACCTACTCCATCATTCCAACTTTTATTTTAAAATATAAATTCGAAACGAATAAGTTTCTTCCGGAGTGTAAAATGCCTGTTGCTATCTTTCATGGCGACCAGGATGAGATTATTTATTACGGTTCTTCGGTTAAACTAAAAGCGTTAATGAAAGCCTCTGATACTTTGGTTACGTTAAAAGGGCAGGGACATAACGGGATGAGTAGCAACGGGCAATATTTGAGGGAGATTGAAAGGATACTGGAAAAGTAACCCGTTACTGCCGCGGTACTAATCTAATAAGTAATTGTTGATGGACGTGATTGGTCTCGTATATTTGAAAGATGTCTTCAACTGACTATTTATGTTATGAGATACCTGATTACCCTTTTCATCATTTTAGCTTTTAAACAATTGATAACAGCACAGGAAACACTTCCACTTTACCCGGCCGGTTTGGTGCCGAATTATAAAAACGGTGGCGAAAAAGAAAAAATAGAAACAACGGATATACTGCGTATCTCGCTGGTGCAAACGCCTGACATTGCTATCTACCTGCCTCCAAAACGAAATGCTACCGGTCAGGCAGTGGTCATTTGTCCGGGCGGTGGCTACTCTATTCTTGCTTATGAGTGGGAAGGCACAGAAGTGGCCAAACTGCTTAACTCAAAAGGCATTGCGGCATTTGTATTAAAATACCGGCTACCTGATGCTAAAAGCAGCATGACCCCTCATCTTTCGCCCTTATTGGATGCCAAAAGAGCCTTACGATTGGTTCGTGCTAATGCCGCTAAATGGAACATACAAAAAGATCGTATCGGCATCATGGGTTTTTCTGCAGGCGGCCATCTTGCTTCTACACTTCTTACGCAATTTGACGAAGGCGATAAAGTATCTAAAGATTCAATAGAACAGCAAAGCTCACGGCCCGACTTTGGGATATTGGTTTATCCTGTTATTTCTATGACCAAGCCAATCATGCACCAGGGATCACGTAACCGTTTGATCGGGACAAATCCGGATGCTGAACTGGCCGCAAAATATTCAAGCGAACTGCAGGTGAAAAAAGAAACGCCACCTACTTTCTTAGTGCATGCAATGGATGATGAAGGTGTGCCCGTAGAGAATAGCCTGCTTTTCTTTCAGGCAATGAAGGATAAAGGTGTGTCTGGCGAACTGCACGTCTTTCCTAATGGCGGCCATGGTTTTGGATTAGCAGTGGGTCGCGGCCATTTGGAAAACTGGACTGCGCTATGCATAGATTGGATCAGAAGTCTTTCGAAAAAGTAAAGATGATGCCGTCGCTGGTTTTATCAGCAAACACATGTTTCGCCTTCAGTACTATGCTCGTCTATGCCTGTGCTGCGGTTGCAACTGAAAACACTAAGCAACGGCCATGCCGGAAGGAACACCCGCAAGTGCAAAAACCTATTTTAGACAGAGTAACTGCAAGGATTTAGCTAACTTGTAAAAATTATTTTACAATTCCCCATATGAAATTTTCTGGAATAGCGATTAGTTTTACTGCAATTATCCTCTTGTCTTTTTCCATGGAATCGTGCAACAAAAATACCGACGGAGCAGCTGTTCCAGGTTCTGCTTCTAAAGATACATGGACGATTATCCAGGAGAATATACTTAACCCCACTTGTGCAACAAGTGGCTGTCATGCGTCCACCAGCGATGCATACTACACACAGCATAACCTCGTGTTATCATCGGCAGTAGCATACGATAATTTATTTAATAGTGTACCTAAAAATATTGCAGCAAAAGCTGCTGGCTTACTAAGGGTAAAAGCAGGGGATTATGTAAATAGTTTATTGTATCAGAAAATTGATTGCCAGGTTACCTCTAAATATGGTTCTTTGATGCCATTGGGTGGTCCTAATTTAACCTCGGGGCAAATTGAATTTATTAAACAGTGGATAATAAAAGGCGCACCTAAAACAGGAAGTGTTGTTGATGAAACTGTACTGGACAATAAAGCTGTATGCACACAAACCTTCGTACCCCTGCAGGCACCGGCACCAGCCGATGGGTTTCAGCTATCTATAAATTCTTTTACAGTAAATCCCAATACAGAACGCGAAGTGTTTGTAAGTAGAAACACACCCAATACTTCCACTGTTTATGTAAATAAATTTATTACGCAAGGCAGGCCGAACAGCCACCATTTTGTTTTATACGGTTTTCAAAACTCTGCCACGCTACCGCCGGTAAACACAGTTAGGGATTTGTATAATGCAGACGCAAGCGTTAATATAGCCACCTTTGCGCAAATGCAAAACCACATTTATCTCGGCGGAGGTACAGATGTAAATACTACCTATACTTTTCCTGCCGGAGTTGCCTTAAAGATTCCACCTGCCACACCGCTTGACCTAAATGCACATTATTTTAATAAGCAGACTACCAGCCTTACAGGCGAGAACTATATAAACATGTATACCGTGCCTCAGGCAAACGTTGTAAAAGAAGCGCAGTCCATAAACTTTGCCAATTATAATTTTTCCATTCCTGCTAACACACGCAAAACGATCACAACGGATTTTACGTTTGCCAAAGCAGTAACCGTCATTACGCTTACCTCACACTCTCATAAGACGGGGGAGAAATTTCAAATAAAGATCCTGGGTGGAACGCGTAACGGAGAGGTCGTTTACGAAAATACAGATTGGGAGCACCCCTTAGTTCTGAACCTTGCTACACCCATACAACTGAAAGCCGGCGAAGGACTAACAAGCGTGGTAACGTACAATAATACTACTTCCAGGACACTTAATTTCGGGTTAACCAGCGAGGATGAAATGAATATCATTTTCGGATATTATTATTAAAGGAACTATCCTTTCGCCTTTGTAGTGTTCTTCACCAAAAAAATAATTTTCTGTCTTGGTTGGGTGTTGTCACCAAGGACAGGAGCGGGAGTGATTGTCCTTTTTTTCTTTTCTCATTTAAGCCTAAGCTGCAGTTGAGATTAGTTACCAACTTCTTAATTCCGCAGGAATTTCATCTTTAAATCTGCTTACCCAATTTGATGAAGGTGATAAGCATCCAAAGATTCAATAGAACAGCAAAGCTCACGGCCTGACTTTGGCGTATTGGGCTTATCCTGTTATTTCTATGACCAAGCCTATTATGCACAAGGGATCACGTGACAGGTTGATCGGTACAAATCCTGATGCTGAACCTGCTGCAAAATATTCGAGCGAGTTGCAGGTGAAAAAAGAAACACCACCCACTTTCTTAGTGCATGCCATGGATGATAATGGCATGCCCGTAGAAAATAGCCTGCTATTCTTCCAGGAAATGCAAGATAAAGGTGTGCCTGGCGAACTCCACATCTATCCTAATGGTGGCCATGGTTTTGGATTAGCAATCGGTAAGGGCACTTTAGAAAACTGGACTTCACTTTGCATCGACTGGATCAGAAGTCTTCCTAAGAAGTAAAGATTATGCTGTAGTT
>MWYU01000399.1 GCA_002050375.1 Chitinophagales bacterium 62-2 | reverse complement strand
AGGTGCCAAAAGGGAAGATACACGCCATCGCAGATTAGAAGCTACTCTTGAGAAGTTATTAGCCGGCAAGAAAAGCCCGTCAGAAAAGTAAGATTAACAAATGAGGTATAATAACAAATGCACTTTTAGTGCATTTTTTATGTGCGTCAGGCATGGTTATAAGCTATAGGGTGCAAGTCCCGAACACGTGTTACAGTACATAGTGTTAGCCAAGAGCAAGGGTGTCCACTGCGAGGTGGAATCTGAAGGAAGCTGGCGGCAAACGTTCGAGCCTACGAACAGGAACTACATAGAAGGCAGGATGATGTGGATGATGTTGCATAACAAACAAAAGTCCAATACTGTACGGAACATCATAATGTAAATGTAGAGGCGGCATGAACGGAAAGCGATAACCTTACCCTGAGAGATCTGTAATATAACTGTCGGAGATATGAGCGAATATCAAAGAGGTAACCGAAGCTATAAAATGAAGGCATAGGGAGGTTACAGAAGTCAGCAGAGGTCATAGTAGGAATGAAACGAGCCATCTCCCGAAAGCAAAGGGTAAAGATGAAGGTCTCACAAACCACCCGAAGGACTGAATGAATATTATAGTAGAAAAGGTAAAGTTCACACTTGACGATGAAAGCTGAAACACTTAAGAGAACTACTTACTTGAGGATAGGCGGAACTGAAAGTAAAAAGTAAGAGGGGCTTAGTCAGCAGAGCAAATAACCGAGTAAATTATTTTATTCAAACCGCCGTATGCCGAACGGCACGTACGGTGGTGTGAGAGGACAGGTAGCGAACTAATTGCTACCTTCCTACTCGATTTCACATTTTCTATAGACTTAGTATCTTCTTTTGTATATTATTATGACTCTATTTTATTGAAACTTTCATCTTTTGAATTGAAGAAATGACATTGCCAATATTAAATAATTGTTACCAACATTAGGTTACCTGTTCTGTAGTTATCTTTATTTAAAGTATCCATACTATGGCTATAAGCAATTCAAAAAACCCGAAAAAAAAAGACAGTAAGAGTGAAACTATTACAGAATTAGCTCACCGTCATTTACATGATGAAGGTCACACAACAACTGATGAAGAATTAAGAAATGCCAAGGTTGAACTGACAGGAAATATTAAAGAGGATACTGAGAGCCTTTTCGAAGTAGATAACACTCTTGTTACCTCACCGTTACAAAATGAGATAGAAAAGGACACAGACCTGAAGGATGACGATAAAGAAGATGACGAAGACAGGAAAGGGGATTTGCCCAATCCTTATACAGTGTTGGGGTAAGTAAGATTGGATCATCTCCATGAAATGTTGTTGCGTTATGGCAATATAAAATTCCTATGTTTGCTTAAATGGTTTAATGCTATCACCATCGCTTTGGTAGAAATTTTAATAAAAACAAGTAAGAATTAAGTTTATGAAAGATAAAAAATACAAGTATTTAGAGGATGCAATAGATGATTATATACTGCTTTCTGACGAGCAGATCGAAATTCCTGTATTGTTAGAAAAAGCGCAAAAAAAGTTCTCTCAGAACTTGTCTTCGGAGGATGGAAATATCTACACTCCGGCCCAGGCAGAGTACCTGTTTAAATATCATAGCCAGGTAAAGAAGTTCGAAGAAAGGAAAAATGAGCTAAGCCAGGAGTTGTCCGAAGTGGAAGGTTTAATAAAAGAGTTTCTGATGTCTTTAAACGGAGGTAAAATTTCTTACGAAAAAAAGGATGATAACGATAAGTCGAAGATAACGTTTTTGTTTTGGGTTGAAGAAGGGAAGGTGATGTGTAACAGATAGTGATCCTCTTAGTAATATTGTTATCACTTCTAATAATTTCCGTTTACCATTGGCCTTACTTTAGAGTAAATCCGATGGGGGGCAATTGGTGATAGTGGTCATTAAATTCTTAAAAGCGTAAAGAATCCTTTGTATTAAAAAAGGAAATAATATTTATACTTCGCTTACATCTAATGTAAATCCGATAGTAGTACCAACATCAGGCTTACTGCGAACATGAATTGTTTGACCATGTGCTTCAATAATATGTTTGCATATTGCAAGGCCAATTCCTGTTCCGCCAATATTTCTGCTTCTTCCACGATCGGTACGGTAAAATCTTTCAAATATTCGCGGCAGGTGTTCTTCAGAAATGCCGCCACCATCATCACTTATTTCCACTAACACATGTTTTCCATCAGTGTTGTAAATGCTTGCTACAATATGGCCATTCTCCTCCTTACCATATTTAGTTGAATTGCTTACAAGGTTTGTAATAACCTGCTTAATTTTTTCTTTGTCAGCAAATACGGTTACAGGAGGGTCGCATCCTTTTTTAATGCTGCAGCTTATATGCCTTGAAGCCGTTTTTATTGAAAGCGTTTCATATACTTCTTTAATTAAGTCCTGTATGACAAAAGACTTTTTATATAAGGGCTGTTCTCCGCTTTCAAGTTTAGCAATTTCATCAAGATCGCTCACCAGCGCTACCATCCGGTCAACATTGCGGGCCGCGTTTTCTAAAAATTTTTTATTTACTGCAGGATTATCTAATGCACCATCAAGCAAGGTATCTACATATCCCTGTATAGCAAAAATGGGTGTCTTAAATTCGTGAGCCAGGTTTTGTAAAAATTCTTTACGGTACGCCTCATTACTTTTAAGTGTTTCTATCTCTTCTTTTTTTCTGGCAGCCCATTGCTCTACATCTGCCCTTACATCGTCAATACTTTTTTGAGGAAGTATATTTTTGTAATAAATCTCTTCACGTTTTGTAGCTTTTGTTTGATAGATGTATTTGTAGATAAGTTTGATTTTACGATAGATGAAACGTTCGAGCGTAAATTGTATTAATGCATAACTGCCAATAAAGGTTATTACAAAAGCAACTATTGCAATCCACCATTCGGGCCGAACAATATAAAAACCAAAGCATATTGGTAAGGAAAACAGGCAGGCGGTGTACAACGAAAGCTGTTGGGGTGAAAGGTTTTTTGTATTGAACATATTAAATTTGAACAATGATTAGTAAGTGAGGAACCGGTTATCTTATAGTCAATATTTACATTTCAAATTTGTAACCAACTCCTTTAACCGTTGTTACACAATCAATTCCGAGCTTTGATCGGATCTTTCTTATATGCACATCAATAGTTCTATCCCCTACAATTACATCTGTACCCCAAACCTGGTTTAAAATTTCATTCCTTAGAAAAACTCTTCCCGGTTTTGAAGCAAGCAAAAACAAAAGTTCAAACTCTTTCTTTGGCAGCACAATGTCTTTACCATTTAAAGTAACAACAAACCTTACAGGGTCAATAACCATTGCGCCAAGTGTAAGGGCTTTTCCCTCTTCGTTATTTAATCTTCTAAAAATAGCATTAACACGGCTAACCAAAACTTTAGGGCTTATGGGTTTATTTATGTAATCGTCGGCGCCTGTTTCCAGTCCGTTTATTTGAGAACTATCATCACTTAGCGCAGTAAGAAGTATAATTAGGGTGTGGTTGAATACAGGGTTTGATCGCAAAGTCTTACACACTTCAATGCCTGTCATTTTAGGCATCATGATATCTAAAATTAGAAGGTCGGGCCTAAAAGAGTTTGTTTTGTCTAAGGCTTCATGACCATTTTTTGCAGATGTGATCTCATATCCTTCTTTTGCAAGATTATATGAAATTATTTCAACTATATCTGGTTCGTCATCAACAATTAGTACTTTTTTAGGCTTTACTTCCATTTCAAAAGTTTACACAAAAGTAATTTTAGAAGTATCTATTCCTGCCAGATTTTTATTATCAAATTATTAAGTTGATGCAATCCACTACAACCAGTACATTTTTAAGTAAGCAACTCTGGTGTCAGATCTTTTGTTGATCTCTCCGTTATAAGCTTAAATCCATGGGGGTAATCGTGATATTAAAATAATATTCTCTTTACATTAAGCCGTAGTCTTATAGGCTAATTATAGAAGATGAAAGAAAATAACTTAGGTAAATCGAAGGCTTTAACAATTTACTTTCTTTCTAATTTTACGCTACTTCATCCAATTTTATGTATGCAAGAGAGAACTT
>MWYU01000489.1 GCA_002050375.1 Chitinophagales bacterium 62-2 | reverse complement strand
GATTTCCTGTAAACAAAATACTACCGCAGATACAGGTAACCTGCCTGTTACAATGGATGACTCTTCACGTGTTATTATTGACCGTGCTATTGCTTATGCTGGTGGATATGAAGCCTGGAACCAGAAGAAGACAATCTCGTTTGATAAGAAAAGCATTAGTTACGATAGCACAGGTAAAGTAGTAAGAGAAACGAACATGCACCTGGATTATATGGTGAAGCCGGAGTTTAGAGCGAAGCTTACTTATAAGCTGAATGACACAGCTATCATGCTAATTCATGATGGACAAAAAGCACGTAAGTTTTATAATGGTCAACTGTCGGATGAACAGAAAGATATTGATGCTGCCTGGAACTCATCGTTTGGCTCTCAATTTGTGATGTGCATGCCTTACAAGCTGAAAGACCCAGGCATAAAAGCTGAATATGCGGGGCAGGTGACGTTGTCTGATGGCATACCGGCGCAGGTGGTAAAAACCTCGTACACAAAAGGTGCCGGCAGTAACCCCGACCACGTATGGTATTATTATTTTGAGCCCGGTACCGGTAAACTGCTTGCCAACTCGCTTTACAGCAAAAACTACTGGGATTTTACCATGTATGAAACTTTTGAAAAATCAGGCGGATTGATAATGCCTTCAGTTCGCAAAGGTTATGTAGCAGATACTTTAAATAAACCTACCAGGCTGGTATCAGTAAGTACACAGTATAATATTGCCTTTGATAAAGGATTACCTGAAGATTATTTTAAAATGCCTGATGGAAAATGATGTACGTAAAATATTAATTGCAGGTGTTGGCAATGAACTAAGGCAAGACGATGCATTTGGGGTAATGTTAGCGCAGAAGCTACAGGTAGAAGCATCACTTCCACCTTCGGTAAAAGTGATGGAAATTGGGTCGGCAGGTATTCATTTGGTGCAGCAGTTGTTTGATAAATATGATGTGTTGCTATTGTTAGACATTGTAAAATGGGGGGGTGCAGCGGGAACAATTCATTTTAAAGAAGTAGAGGTAAAAGACATAGCCGAATTGCCAACTGACGAGAAAAATGAGTTTTTAGCCGATATGCATTACATCAATCCATTAAAGGCTTTAATGATGGCAAAAGCATTAAAGGTTTTACCAAAACAAGTTTTGTTTTTAGGATGCGAGTCGGAAGAGCATGAAGAGATTGGAATTGGTATAAGTGCAGCGGTGGAAGCAGCACTGCCTATAGCTTTCAATAAAGTAAAAGATTGGGTAAACAACGTTGGTTACTCAATCTCCTTAGGTGCTTCCTGTGCGTGACTTTGAATTATTAAAAATTAGTAGTACTGCGTTAAAAATATTAAATTACACAACTAAATTTTATACAATGAAAGATTCTGGAAACCAACATCAGTCAGGAGATACTGAAGATGTAAAACTGCCGTGGAAAACAGAACTTGAGGTAAAAGACCTTATCAAGCCTATTACTATCAGGCGGATAAAAATTTTACAAACACTGGGCATTTCCCTGTTAGTATTTGCGATAGGATTTTTTATTTGGTGGCAGTTTGTAAAACCACCATCCGGAGAACAAATTGTAAGTGACATGGTGAAAGCAGTTGGCGGAATGGAGCATTGGAAAGGTATAAAGGATGGAAGCTTTGTTCGTACTCACCGGTTATATGATGAGAACGGGAAAGTCATCAAGGAGTCTGAAGAAACGTTTTTATTTAAAAACAACGACAATGGTCACCAGCTTTTAATAAAATCAAAAGATAAAGAAGGAGAGGTTGTAGTGGGACGGGATAAGGGTGGATTTTGGGCTATTCATAATAATAAAGAAGTAAACCCGGTAACGCTTTCAAAAGAGATGGAGTTTATGTGTGATGATGCTGGATGCTCACCTCTTTGTGCAAGTGAGATGGCTCTATACCGTATGTCGTTCCCTTTTAAGTTAACTGACTATGGAGTTAAGCCCCGTAATGCAGGAACAGCGGTGTTAAATGGTGAAAAGGCAATGTTGTTAGATGTGACTTTTGACCCGAAGGTAGGACATGACCGCTGGGTTTTTTATGTTGATCCCAACGATAAATTAATAAGGAAAATTGAACATTATCCATCGCTGAAAAGTAATGTTCAGCCGGAAGAAATTTACCTTGACGATTTTAAAAAGGAAGGCAATATTGTGCTAAGTCATTCTAATAAATATTACAGGAGTAATGGAAAAATCTTAGAGGAATATTTAATCTCCAACGTGAAATTCAATTCCTCATTATCTGCGGATGTTTTCAACAGACCGCAGCAGTTGAGTAGCTTGAGTAGGTAAACAAACCGTTTAATAATAACATTGAGGGATGGTGCAAATGCCATTCCTCTTTTTTATATACAATAGTTCTTCATTAGACTATCTGCTAAATTATTTATTGCTTTTAATGCAGGAGAATGATCAATAGCATTGATATCTAATGAACCACTTTTATCGGCTTCGGCAATAGTAGCATCAAATGGAATAACAGCAATAACCGGTAAATTAGTCTGTGTACAAAACTGGCGAATGGCTTCTTCATCTTCTGCATTTTTAACCTTATTGGCAACAGCTACAATATTTTTTATCTCAAGCTCTGTTCCCAGCCGCTGAAAACGTGCTACTGCTTCCATAGAACGGTAATAAGGCTCTACAACGCAAAGCAAAACGTCTACGTATTTTGAAGTGCCCCGCTTCATTTGTTCAAGCGATGCTTCAAGGTCTAATAGTGTCACTTGTTCGCTTTCTTCAAGCGCAGTATGTATAATTTCTCTTACCGTAGTATGAATGCCGCACATGCAGCCGGTAGCAGCATGCTCCGGCTGACCAACTGCTAATAAAGTAACATTATCATCTGTTTTGATACCATAAGTATCCATTACTTCTGATAAAGGTGAATTAAGCTTTGCGTATTTCTTCCCGTCTTCTTTTTCATACACCTCGAGCAGCTTTGAAGTAAGCGCTTTGGGCATTGCAGCCCTCGGGTCTAAACCAAGGGTAAGTGCAAGGTTGGGATTGGGGTCTCCGTCAATAGCCAGAACAGGAATGCCTTTACTGCCCAAAGTGCGGCATAATAATCCGCTAATAGTAGTTTTACCAACACCACCTTTTCCACATACAGCAATTTTCATTTCACCAAAAATTTAATGAGGGTAAGTTACTATAATTCAACTATAGAAGCATGTATTTGCTTATCATTTTCCCAAATACAAATAACATGTTCATTGTTTAATGCTTTAACTATTGGCTGGCTTCCTTTGCCAAGTACTTTCTTTTGTCCTTGTGGTTTTATAACAACTACTTCTCCGTTTTCTGTCCAGGCATACACATTTTTGCCGTTTACTGTTTCTAACGTACAACCTCTTCCTTCTCCAATTTCAATTTCGGGATTACCTGGAACCGCAGCGAATATTTTACCTTCTCTGCGCCAAACTGTTTGTATTTCGCCATTTTTATTAACAGCTATTCCTCCACCATCCATAGGACAGCCATTTAACTTCCAGCTACCGACACCTAACTTTTGAGCCTGTTCAAAAGACTTTCCACCGTTTGAGGACTTGGTAACATACAAATCTCTGTTCCCATTTAACCAGTTACGAAACATTGCATACACATTGTTTCCCTTCACTGCAACTGAAGGCTTGCAGCATTCACATACAGTATTATCCGGCGACGTATAAACCAAAATATTTTTACTCCATGTCTTTCCACCATCTACCGATTGCGCGCCATAAATATTCTGTCCCTTTGGTTGCTTAACTCCAAGCCAAACTGCATATGCATTTTTACCATCAGCACTTAAACCCATTAAAGCTTCTTTAGCTGATTCATCAACATCATTTACTTTCATTGGTTTTGTCCATTTACCTGAAGCTCCTTTTGTGGACGAAAAAATATTTCCTTTCTTAGTACAAGCAGTTACTATAACTCCATCCTCTGTTGCTGCTATCTGGGGACCACGCATTGCTGAAGCAAATAACCCTGGTAAAACAGCGATAAGTGCCGGAGACGTAAAAGATTTACCATTTTTAGAAAACACATACATAATGCTATCCCCGCTGCCGTAAACAATATGAATATTGTTGCTTTTGTCCATGGT
>MWYU01000366.1 GCA_002050375.1 Chitinophagales bacterium 62-2 | reverse complement strand
CTTATAATACTTTCATTTATTGCCTGTAAAAAGCAGGAAAGCTTTGGAGCGCTAACAGATTTGAAGCCCGCAATACCTGTAACAGTAGCAAACGTGTATGAGAATTTGGGTAGTGCTTCAGTTAAAGCATCAAAAGCAGAAAATAAAATAGTAATAACACTCCAAATTCCGGCAGAGAGTGGCCGAACAATTAAAGAAATTACAAAAGTAGCGGCTGCTACCACAGGTAGTTATTCTGCTATTTATAGCAGTACAACGGTAAGTTCTTCTGGTTTATACAGTAATACTCCTATTTCAGGTAGTGGTACTTCAGTAACGTTTACTACCACTTTTGATGAGTATAGATCTAAAACAGGTGGAACAGCTAACACTGTTTATACATCAAATGCTTTATTAGCGCGGGATTTCTACTTTCTACTTACGCTTGACAATGGAGAAACTATCATTCCTCAATTCGTTCGGGTTTGGGTAGTTGATTAATTGAACAGATAAATTAACAGCCCAATTTTTTTAGGCTTTAAGGTTTTCTGAAAAAGTTCTTTTAAGATGATGTTGAATACAAATACCGTTTGAATAAATACAGGGTCTTCAGGGGGTCATTGAATTTTTAGTATTAAAAATCAAATTTATAGTTATGAGAAAAGTTCTATTGATGGTAATTGTGCTGGTTTTGACTACTGCAATGGCAATAGCTCAACCGCGCAACATTACCGGGAGAGTTACAGACGAAACAGGTGCTCCTGTTAGCGGCGCCTCTGTTGTTATAAAAGGAACAACAACAGGTGTTTCAGCAAACGAAAATGGAGATTTTAGAATTAATGCAACAAGTGGAGATGTGCTTGTTGTATCTGCTACAAACTATGCTGCAGGCGAGGTGAGAGTAGGTACTTCAGGTAGTGTATCAGCTTCAATAAGGCGACAGGCATCTGTTAACGAAGTGGTGGTAACTGCTTTGGGTGTGAGCAGGTCGCGCGAAAAATTAGGTTATGCTGCTACTACCTTCAGGTCGGAAGATATTACCCGTACTGCTCCCGTAAGCCCCTTAGATGGTTTACAGGGGAAAGTTGCAGGTGCTGATATATCAACAGTTGGTGGCCAGCCTGGTGCCTCTTCAAAAATTATTTTACGTGGTTATGTTTCTTTACAAGGCAGCAACCAGGCATTAATAATTGTTGATGGCGTTCCATTTAACAATGAGCGTTTAGGTTCAGGATCAAGAGGCCCGGAGAATGTTTTAAATGCACAAGGAGGTGCTGATTTTGGAAATGGGTTAAATGATTTAAACCCAAATGATATAGAGAATATTACCATTTTAAAAGGCGCTTCTGCAACCTCACTATACGGATCGCGGGCACAAAACGGTGTTGTATTAGTTACAACTAAAAGAGGAAGAGCAGGGGAGTTACGAGTTGATGTAAGCAGTTCCGCTGTTTTTTCTTCGGTTGCAAAACTTCCGGAATTTCAAAATGTTTGGGGACAGGGATGGAGCAGCCAGCACTGGAAAGAAGAGAACGGAAGTTGGGGCCCTAAAATGGATGGAACAGATCGCTTATGGGGTAGCCGGGTAGATAATTCAAGATTGATTAAATCTTTCGCACCCAGGCCGGATAATATCAGGGATTTTTACGACCAGGGCATAGAACTAAATAATTCCGTTTCATTAAGAGGCGGAAATGAGTCTGCTAATTTTTATTTCTCTTATGGTAACGTTGCATCCGATGGAGTGATACCTACCAAAGCCGACTCTTATAACAGAAATACTTTTGCATTAAGAGGTCAGTTGAAGGCATCTGATAGATTCACTATCGGCAGCTCATTTAACTACATTAATAAAAACAGCAGAACGGTTAGTACGGATGATGATGCAGCCGGCTCATCTACATTCGAAAATATTTTACAAATAGGCAGAGATATTCCTATACCAGACTTTAAAGATTATAAGAATAAGTTTTTTAACGTCGATAACTATTTTACTCCGTATGCTTCAAACCCTTATTTCTCGCTATTTGAGAATGGAAACAGGATGCGTAGCGACAGGTTCTTCGGTAATGTTGATATGAATTTAAAACTCAATAACATCTTTAACATTCAATGGCGAACCGGTGGCGATTTTACGAATGCAAGGTTAAGAGATTGGCAGGCAGTTGAAAGCCCAAACCCTAATACATGGAGAGGTCCAAACCCAACAAACGATGAAGGTGTTTCTCTTTCCGGAGCGGCTGTGGGAGGATTAACTGAAAGAGCGGATTATACCGGAGAAATAAATTCAGATCTATTCCTTAATTACAACAAGGATATTATTTCAGATTTAAATGTTTCCGGTTTCATCGGTGGAAATTATAATGATCGCGAATCGAGAATATTCCAATCAAGGATTACGCAGTTAACTATTCCTGGTTTCTATAACATATCAAACTCTTCTAACCCGCCGGTATCTAAGGAAACCCGTACTAAGCGAAGACTGTTTGGAGCATATGCGCAAGCGACGTTTGCGTTTAAAGATTATTTATTCTTATCATTAAATGCAAGGAACGACTGGTCGTCTACATTGCCCGCAGGGAACCGGTCTTTCTTCTATCCGGGCGCTAACTTAAGCCTCGTTGTTTCAAAACTTGCCGATTTCAGCGGTACAGGAATTGATTTTTTAAAAATAAGAACGGCTTATGGTAAAACAGGCAGAGACGCACCGCCTTACCAACTACAGTCTGTTTTAGTGTCAGGAGATGTATTGCTTGGTTTTGGAAATCTAACCTTCCCGCTTAATAACATTTCAGCTTTTGAGGTTTCAAATGTAATAGGCAACAGCGCATTAAAACCAGAGATCACTACAGAAATTGAAGTAGGTGCAGAAGCAAAGTTATTAAAGAATAGAGTAGGTTTTGACTTGTCCCTCTACAGAAAGTTATCCGATGGTCAAATCATAAATGTTCCTATTGCTGCAACTACAGGTTTTAGATCTATTGTAACAAATTTTGGCCGAGTACAAAACAAAGGAATTGAATTAGCGGTGAATGTAGTTCCATTAAAATCAAGAGATTTTAGCTGGGACATTAATTACACTTTCACAAAGAACAGGAATGAAATACTTGAACTACCTGCGGGACTTGATAAAGTTGATTTCAGTACTTATCGTGATATTAAACTGGTGGGTCGTGCAGGACAGCCAATGGGTGTTGTAGAAGCGCCAACAGTGCAAAGAACAGAAGATGGCCGCATTATAGCAACCACAACGGGCTTACATTCTACAACAGCTACTGATGTAGTTTATGGTAATGTTCAAAGAGATTTTATTATGGGCCTCAACAATTCATGGTCTTACAAAGGCTTAAGATTAGGCTTTACACTTGACTATCGCATGGGAGGCGTTATGTTCTCAAGAACTGCTGATTTGAGCTACTTCACCGGTAATGCTTATAAAACACAGTTTAACGACAGAAGGCCATTTATCATTCCAAATTCAGTTATTCAAACCGGTACTGATGCAGCTGGTAAACCTGTTTATGCAGAAAATACCCATCCCGTTGATATGACAAATTGGGATACTTACTGGGGAACCGCACAAAACAAAGGATTTACATATGGCAATCTTGTAGTGCCAAAATCTTTCCTTAAGCTAAGGGATGTTACTTTAAGTTATTCCTTGCCAAGAGCATGGGCAGGTAGAATAAAAGCGCAGAACATAAGCTTATCATTAATCGGCCGAAACTTTTTGATATGGGTACCTAAAGAGAACATATTCATGGACCCTGAGGTAACTGATATTGGTAATGATTTTACAAGTGAATTTGGTGAAGTAGCAGCTTCTCCATCAATAAAATCTTTCGGGGCTTCTCTGAGAATTGGTTTTTAAAAAATAAAAAACTTTTAATTGTATGAAGATTTTAAATATAAAAATAATAGCATTCTGTTCTGCACTCTTATTAATGTCAGCTTGCACTAAACAACTTGACATTAATATTGACCCTAATAATCCGGCCTTAAGCCAGGGTAGTCCCAAACTTGTATTTCCTGGTGCAGTTGCGTCTTCTATAGGCAGGATTGGTGGCGACCTGGCAATACTAGGAGGTATATGGTCGCAGTACTGGACTCAAAACAATACTTCTAACCAGTACAAAAC
>MWYU01000519.1 GCA_002050375.1 Chitinophagales bacterium 62-2 | reverse complement strand
ACTCTAAAAACATGGGTATCGACAGCCATATTTGGCTGGTTATCTACTACCGATGTAATCACGTTTGCCGTTTTACGGCCAACGCCTGGTAACTGAATTAATTCTTCAACCGTCAACGGAATTTGTCCCCCAAACTTTTCAACTACCATTTGGGCCATTCCCATTAAATGTCTTGTTTTATTGCCGGGATACGAGATACTTTTGATCAGATCAAAAAGTTCTTGATATTCTGCCTTAGCCAAATCGTTGATAGTAGGGTAGCGGGCAAAAATTGCCGGAGTGGTCATATTGATTCGCTTGTCCGTGCATTGCGCCGAGAGAATTACAGCAACCAACAGTTGGTAGGGGTTATCGTAGATTAATTCTGTTTCAGCATTTGGAGCGTGTTCCTGAAAGTATGAAATAACAAATTGGTATCTTTCCTTCTTAGTCATAACCTGATAACGAAGATACCGTTTGTAAAGAAATTATCTAAGCGAGTGTATGCTTAATCAGCCTTTGCAATAGTTGGCGCAAATGGGTTTACGTTTTTTGCAGTACTACTATCTTCTATAATAAAAACATCTTCATTAGGCCGTTTAAGAAAGAATTTTTCTCGGGCAATTTTTTCAAGAACAGTGGAATTGTTTGTAAGGTCCTGTAATTCTTTTTTAGTACTGGCTATTTCTGCCTGATAGTAATTCTTGCTGGTTTCAAGCTTTTTCAATTCCTGCTTACGACCGTATTGGGTAAAAAGATCATTCCTGTCAACGAACGAAATCCAGACAACAAATACAAGTGCTGAAACGAAATATTTGTTTTTGAAGAGACTGATGTAAGGCGAAAATTTTTTCATTGATTACAATAAAAAATCGTTGACCCTAAAGTTATACTAAATGGTCAACGATTGTATAAGAACCTAAAAAATTATTTAACGAATTTAAATCTCCCTTTAGGATACACCGCGTTCTCTCCAAGCATTTCCTCAATACGTAGCAGTTGATTATACTTAGCCATACGATCGGTTCGGCTGGCGCTTCCGGTTTTAATTTGACCACAGTTAAGAGCAACTGCAAGGTCTGCGATAGTTGTATCTTCTGTTTCGCCGCTGCGATGGCTCATAATGGTTGTATAACTATTTTGCTGAGCCAGTTGTACTGCGTTTATTGTTTCAGTTAAAGTTCCTATCTGGTTTACTTTAATCAATATGCTGTTAGCTATGCCTTCAGTAATGCCTCTTTGTAAAATTTTAGTATTTGTTACAAATAAATCATCGCCTACAAGCTGAACGCGTTTGCCTAATGCATCTGTTATTTTTTTCCAGCCTTCCCAATCTTCTTCAGCCATTCCATCCTCTATACTGATAATCGGATATTTGTTAGCCCACTCAACCCAATAATTTACCATTTCATCTATACCATATTTCTTACCGTCACTTTTATGAAAATGATACACACTTTCATCTGCCTTCCACATTTCGGATGTAGCAGCGTCAAGTGCTATTCCGATTTGTTCGCCAGGTTTATAGCCTGCAGCCTCTATAGCCATTAAAACTGTTTCAATAGCTTCTTCGTTACTTTGAATGTTTGGAGCAAATCCGCCCTCATCGCCAACGTTAGTGCTGTAACCTTTTTTCTTAAGTACCGATTTAAGGTGGTGGAAAATTTCAACTCCCCAACGCAGGCCTTCACTAAAAGTATCGGCACCAACCGGAACAATCATGAATTCCTGGTAGTCGATTTTATTATCGGCGTGTGCGCCACCGTTTAGAATGTTCATTAAAGGAATTGGCAAAACTGTACTGTTAACACCGCCTAAATATTTAAAGAGGGGCAGGCTGCTTTCCTGTGCCGCTGCTTTAGCAACAGCCATGCTTACCGCAAGCAGAGCGTTAGCTCCGAGCTTTCCTTTGTTATCTGTACCGTCCAGTTCAAGCAGCGTTCTGTCTATGCCCGACTGATCGTTTACAGGCCAGCCTAAAAGCGGATCAGCAATTATATCGTTTACGTTATTTACGGCCTGCAATACACCTTTGCCCATGTAGGTGCCTTTATCATTGTCGCGCAATTCCACAGCTTCGTGTATACCGGTTGAAGCGCCGCTGGGAACAGCCGCACGGCCTATAACTCCATTATCGGTAATTACATCTACTTCTACAGTAGGGTTGCCGCGGCTGTCTAAAATTTGTCTTGCATGAATGTCGGAGATGAAGCTCATTAGTATTATTAATTTAAGTTAAGTAGTTTGTTTTTGGAGGTGGTATTTCTAAAGCGTCTATTCGGGATAGACTTTGGAATTCCAAATTTATGTTCTGCACTCATTTATCTTATCCATTCAAACATCACATCTCCGCTTTTTTCAACTTCATCAAATTCGTGATGGTCTGATGTTAATACGCTTGCATTATTCATTTTTGCAGTAGCCAAAACAAAACTATCTGCAAAAGATATTTTATAATGTGTTTTAAAATATCCAATTAATTTTATTAATTCTTTTGAAATGGTTTCATTAAAAAGGATGGGATAAGATGTAAGCGTTTTAAGAACTAAACCTGCATCTTGTTCTGTACTCCTGTAAAGAGAGTCGTAATAAAATTCAGCTACAGAGGCATTATGCATGAGAATAACACAGTTTAAGTTAGTAGCTTTATTAAGTAAGGTTTCTATTATTTCTGCACCGGCTTCGTCATTGAAATAAGCGATTACTGCAGAAGAGTCTAAAACATAGTATTTCATTTTATTACACTAGCGATCCAACAATTTATCTTCATGTTTACGTTTCAGAAATTCTTCGGTTGAAGGAAGAATATCTTTAAACTTACCGCGTCCCTCTTTAATTGCCTGAAGATATTTTTGCCTTTTTTCTTCTTTTATTTTTTCAATCATCGTAACTACCTGAGGTAATTCCTCCTCCGGAATATTTTTGATTAGTTCAAGTATTTTTTCCTCATATAACTTTCTTGCACCCATAAATCGTTTTATTAAAGTTAGTTATTTTGATATCGTCAAACTTCTGAAAATATCTTCCAAACTTCCCCCCTCGGTTTGCAAAGAAACGATATTAAGGTTGTGCTGCAAACTAAGTTCGAGCAATTGTTTCTTTACTTCGTTAGGGTTGGCAGCTTCTATCTGCCAGCTAAAGCTATCGAGTTTATTTACGTTTTTAACTGCCCTAAGTCTTTCAAGCCATTGTGTTTCCACATTTTCTTTAAAAATAACTTTTACAAAGTTGGAAGTGCGTTGTTGCTGCAGGTTAGATAATGTATCATCGGCAACAAGTGCCCCCTTATTAATAATGATCAGCCTGTCGCAGATTGCCTCTACTTCCTGTAAAATGTGAGAAGAAAACAGAACAGTTTTATCTTGCCCCTGTTGTTTAATTACATTTCTTATTTCTATAATTTGATTAGGGTCAAGACCGCTGGTCGGTTCATCTAAAATCAACACTTCAGGCTCGTGAATAAGAGCTGCAGCCAACCCTACACGCTGTTTATACCCTTTGGAAAGCTGGCTAATCTTTTTCTTTTGTTCTGCACTTAAGCCCGTAAGTTCGATAACTTCCTGTATTCTCTGTTTACGGTTTTTTATTGCATGCACACCTGCCACAAAGTCGAGGTATTCTTTAATAAACATTTCGTAATAAAGAGGGTTAGCTTCGGGCAGGTAACCTATTTTTCTTTTAGCTTCAATAGGATTTTGGGCAACGTTTATATTACTAACCAGAGCAACACCACTGTCAGGAGAAAGATAACCTGTAATCATTTTCATGGTAGTTGATTTCCCTGCACCGTTAGGGCCTAAAAAACCAACTATCTCGCCTTTCTGTACCGAAAAAGAAACGTTGTTCACCGCTTTCTGCCCGCCATACATCTTCAGCAAATTGTTAACTACTATCGACATTTTCTGTAAAACTTTACTAAGAGAACTATCAGGAGAATATTGCTGATAATCACATTTTTGAAGTAAACAAGGTTTCCGGCAAACTTAGGGCTAAAATATTAATGAGCAGTTAAGCCGAATATTATTTAAAGAGATTTATCTAAAAGCTTTTTATAATTTTTACACTTGTGTTTCATTCAGTATTTTTAGAGCACAATCTTAATTGCATGTCATATCCATATCAAATCACGAGCTTAGAG
>MWYU01000533.1 GCA_002050375.1 Chitinophagales bacterium 62-2 | reverse complement strand
CCCGTGCAATGCGCGAACATAACAAAGGCTTATCTTAAAACGCATGGGATAAAAATATAAATGAACGAAAAAAATTATTAGCCACCCTCGAAGTTTTTACCATTCTGATGAAGGGGTTTCAGTTGAAATGGAACATTTATTTTCTTGTAAACCTTCCACCCTTTTAGTGTCACTGTATGCAAAATTCGCTGTTACCTTATCTCTGTAATAACTGAAAGACTTCCCCCCACCTGAATTTAAAATAAACCTGCATTAAGGCTATTAAAATAAACAGACAGAAAGCAATAACTTCCCTAATTTGCTTATAAATAATACAGACATATGACATACAAACTATTGCTTGCTTCCGTTTTATTTACCGGCAGCACTACAATTATCAATGCACAACAACCAGCCATGAAACATGAAGACACTGAGTTCTATGAACCTGTTCCAAAAGTAGTAACACCGGGCAAGAGCTATGGCGATGCGCCTTCTGATGCTGTTATTTTATTTGATGGAAATAATTTAAGCCAATGGGTAACTGCAAACGATACTTCGCAACCTGCACAATGGGTAGTTAAAGACAACGTTCTTACTGTCAATAAAAAAGCGGGTAACATTCAAACACGCCAATCCTTTTTGGATTACCAATTACATATTGAGTGGCGTATACCAAAAACTATAACAGGCACGAGCCAGGCGCGTGGAAACAGTGGTGTTTTTTTAGCCTCGTTGGGCAAAGGAGATGCAGGTTACGAATTGCAGGTGATGGATTCATACAATAACCCAACCTATGTAAACGGACAAGCCGGAAGCGTATACAAACAATCACCTCCTTTGGCGAATCCTAACCGTCCGCCAGGAGAATGGCAAACTTATGATATAGCATGGACGGCGCCACGCTTTAACGAAAATGGAAGTGTAAAATCTCCGGCCAGAGTAACTATTTTCTTTAATGGGGTACTTGTACAAAATGGCTTTGAATTGAAAGGTCCGACCAGGTATGTTGGCAACCCTGTATACGACACTCCACATGGGGCGTCACGTATTAAACTACAGTCTCATGGCGATCCAAGTGAACCAATTAGTTTCCGTAATATTTGGATCAGGCCGCTTTAATCTAATTCATATTAATTGACATCGCAGTTATGCTAACGTTCCCCGGACTTCCCAAAATGGGAAGCTTTGAAACGTTTTTTAAAACGGTAATTCTGAACATTGCTGTACGGAGACAAGCAAGCAGTAAAACTATTGCCATTAGAGGATGCAGCGGGACTTGTACTCACCATTTGCTTTAATCACACAAGAAGTTTTTCTATTTTTTTAAACGCCTCTTCTGCCGGTAATTGCTCCCATAAAATTTTATAAATAGTTTCTGCTATGGGCATATCGGCACCTACAACCTTGTTAGTTCTAAAAATTGATTTACTTGCATTGTAACCTTCAGCAACCATATTTAGTTCAAGCTGTGCTGATTTTACAGAATAGCCTTTACCTAACATGTTTCCAAAAGTACGGTTACGACTATATAAACTATAACACGTTACCAGCAAGTCGCCGAGATAAACTGAAGCAGCATAATTAACAGGGTTAACATTATGCTCGGAGATTAATTTTTTTAAGAAAGTCACCATTTCATCGGCGCTGTTAGCAATGTAAACACTAAGAAAATTATCACCATACTCAAGACCATGAGCGATGCCGGCGCCCAATGCATAAATGTTTTTTAGAACGGCAGCATATTGTACGCCAATGATATCATGATTAACAATGGTATTTAAATATTCGGTACGAAAGTGTGCGGCAAGTTGCTTTGCCGCTTCTTTATTGGTACCGGTAAAGGTGAGATAGGATAATTTTTCTGATGCTACCTCTTCAGCGTGACACGGGCCTAGAACAGTGAAGTAATTGTTGATGCCGACATCAAATTTTTCTTTTAGATAATCATTTAAGAGTTGGTTGCCGGATGGCAGAATTCCCTTTATAGCGGATATTACTTTTTTCCCTTTGAAGCAGTCAGCAGGCAACTTATCCAATGCTTGTTCTACATATGAAGAAGGAACTGCTATTACCAAAACATCAGAATGAGCAACTACATTTTCGACACTATTATGTAAGTGGAGTAAAGAGGTATTAAAGTATGCAGAGCTGAGGTAATGTGGATTATGCCTGCGCTGCCTGAAATAGTTTATCGAGCTTTCATTGCGTATCCACCAATAAATTGAATGATTATTATCTGTTAGTATTTTAGCCAAAGCAGTTGCCCAACTTCCGCTTCCTATTATTCCAAATTGCATCTACAAGCTTTAGGTTCGAACAAACTTACAAAACAACCAATGATTGAATCAAAAATGGGAGTATTACCTCCCATTTTAAACTTTATCCTTTCTTATCCTCGAATAATTTTTCTTTAGGGACCACTTTTACTTTATCTCCTTCTTTTAATGTTTTACTCACCAAATTATAAGGACCTGTTATCACATCCTCGCCTGGTTTTATACCAGCCAATACCTCTATGTAATTTATATCCTGCACATCGGTACGAACCTTTACTTTCTTTACTGTATTATCCTTTTGTAAAACAAAAACCACTTCTTCAATATCATCATCGCTTACATTAGAAGTTTCAGATGTGCTGTTATCACTTTTTTTATCGTTATCTGTTTTAGGGGCTTTGTCAGAGTTTTTATCTCTTGTAGTTACAGCATTAATGGGAACTGCTAAAACATTAGCATGCGTTTTTGTTTGAATATCAGCGCTGGCATTCATGCCAGGCCTAAAAGGAAATGCTTTTGACTTCGAAGGGTCTATCAGGTCTTTATAGCTCTCAGGCAACAGGCGTATATATACTTTATAATTAGTAACATCTGAGCCGGTAGCGCCTACCTGTGCAGCAGCCGTATTACTGCTGGCAATTCTCGTGATTACGCCCCTGAACTTTCTATTATTATAAGCATCCACATCAACTAAAGCGCTGTCGCCTAAATGAACTTTAGGTATATCATTTTCCCCAACGTCAACCCTAACTTCAATTGAATTCATGTCTGCAATCCTAAGCATTTCTGTACCTGCCATCTGAGCAGTACCTACTACCCTTTCGCCTTTCTTTACAGCAAGCAAACTTACCACACCATTCATCGGAGCTACAATTGTAGCCCGGTTTACATCTTTATTTGCTCTTGATAATTGTGCCCTTGCACTTTGAACCGATGCCTGCGTACCTCTTATCCCCTGCGTAGCCGCATCATATTGGGCTCTTGACGTTTTTAATGCCTGGTCTGCCTGCTCAAACTCTGCCCTTGAAATAACTTTCTCATCCAACAATTGTTTCTGGCGATTGAAAGTAACTTCTGCCTGATCTAAGGTTGCCTTTAATGCACCCAATTGCGCCTGCGAATTTAAAACCTGTGCCTGCGACTGGCTAACTCCTGCAGCAGCCTGTTCACGTTGTGTACCATAAATGTCAGCATAAATACGGGCAAGCACCTGGCCCCTTTTTACGCTGTCGCCTTCAGCCACATTAAGTTCAACAATTTCTCCACTTATGTCGGGGCTAACTTTTACTTCAATCTCAGGATAAACTTTACCGCTTGCATTAACCGTTTCAATAATGGTACGTGTAGTTGCCTTTTCGGTAGTTACACTTAACCCTTCTTCTTTTCCAACTACTCCTGTTTTTTTCAGTATTATCATTATAACTACCACGCCTACCAAAGCTCCAATTATCCAAATCAGCTTTTTGCTCATACTTATCTGTTATTGTTTTTGATGTACACGATCTATTGTTATAATCTCAATCCCTGGCCTTTATAAAATTCGAGCACCTTCATTTTAAAAACGTAATCGTACCTGTTGCTTACTTCTTCAATTCGGGCCCGGAACAGGTTATTTTGGGTTACGATATAATCAAGAGTTCCTAATAGTCCTATGTCTAATCTCTTTTTCGAAAAATCAAGGGCTTTTTGCGATACTTCTACATTTCTAATAGTCGCATTGTATTTCTGGAGAGCAGAAAAGGCATCCTGGTAAGCATTATAAATATTAGTTTTCAGGTTGACTCTTTCCTGCTCATCCTGCAACTGTGTTTGCAACACGTTTACTTTGGTTCTCTCCCATTGTGTTCGGGAGGTACCCTGATTGAAAATAGGAACGTTTATACTC
>MWYU01000727.1 GCA_002050375.1 Chitinophagales bacterium 62-2 | reverse complement strand
CATCTACATGTGGTAAGTTAGGGAGCAACAGCAGCTTTTCAAGCAAATGCTTTTCTATTTCGGCCGTTTTTTCTTTTAAAGAATCAATGGTTGTTTTAAGAGCTGCTACTTCCGCTTTCAATAACTCTGTCTCATTCTTTTTGCCCTGTCTCATTAAACTACCAATATCTTTAGAAGCAGTGTTAACCTTTGCTTGGGCATTATCAAAATCTGATTGACTTTTTTTTCTTTCATCATCTAAAGCAACCACTTCATCAACCAGCCCGGTTTGATTAAAATTTTTTATTGCAAGTCTTTCCAACACTGCATCCCGGTTCTGCCTTATAAAACTTACCTGTAGCATTTCTTAAAATTTGCGGCAAAGATAACAGTTGAACATTTTGTAAGTGAAAGGATTCGAACACTCTATAAAGACTCACAACGTTGCAGACAAGATGAAAACTTCGTGGATAAATAAAGAATAGCTTAATTAGAAGTGGCAAGGGGCTAAAGCATAGTAATTAAAGGTTAGATAATCCTAACAATACGGCTATTGAAACACTTATTTTTGCGCTGTTATGAATGCAAAAGACGACTTACAATCAAGATGGTGGCAACTTGAAGCAAAGTTTTTAGAGCGGTTTGGTAAAAAACCTGATATGGAAGCAGTTTTATTTTTAATCGGTATGCAGGAAACAGGCTTTTTAAAAAGTAAGATAACAAAAGAACAAAAGCAAGATTTGATGCACGTTGCCGTGTGCACCTTATTAAGCGAAAGTGGTTTTTACATTGTAGAAGGTAAGGACGAAGATGGCTGGCCCCATTTTAAACAGGTTAAAGAAATACCTGCATATGATGTTGTTACCCAGGAGAATTTTTTAAAAGACCATGTATTATTGTACTTTGAGAAACACGGTTTTTAAAGATAGTCCTTGGGGGTAATGGGTCAGTAACTCATTCAATCGGAGGTTAATAAAAAATAGTTCAAGTTTTAGAAAATGATCAGTTTAAGTAAAAATGTATTGAGTCTTGTAGTAGTAGTTGTTATAATATGTGGGCAGGCGTTTGCACAGACAAACGTAAAAACTGCAGCTAAAAAAATCGCTCCGCAAAAAACAACCCTAAAAGATATAACTGCATCAGCAACTGCAAGTGAACCATGGAAACTATTAAACACAAAAGAAAAACTTGTTGAAATAACAACAGAGTATGGTGTAATGGTTGCAAGGCTATATGACAGCACTCCGCTGCACAGAGATAATTTTGTAAAACTTATTAAAGAAGGTTTCTACGACAGCCTTTTGTTTCATAGAGTAATTGATGACTTTATGATACAAGGTGGCGACCCTGCAAGCAAAAATGCGGCAGAGGGAGTTCAATTAGGTAACGGCTCAGCACCAGGCGAAAGAATACCGGCAGAATTTAAATCATATCTGTATCATAAGAAAGGTGCTTTGGCAGCAGCTCGCGACGATAATCCGCAGAAGGCCAGCAGCAATTGCCAGTTTTATATTGTGGATGGTAAACCAATGACCGACGCCGAATTAAACGATTATTATACTAAAAGAGTTCAACCCGTTAATTCCCAATTCGGGTGGACAAATACTCAAAGGGAAGTTTATAGCCGCATCGGTGGTACACCTTTCCTTGATCAGGCGTATACAGTATTTGGAGAGGTAATCAGTGGATTAAATGTTATAGATCAAATTGCAAAAGCATCAAAAGATGCTGCAAACCGGCCACTGCAAAACATACGAATGAAAATCCGTCTTCTTAATTAACATTGGTTCGGTTTTTTATTCAATATTTGTAATTAATATTATTGCATGAATTTTCCCGATCAACTGCGCTATACAAAAGACCATGAATGGATCAGGCTCGAAGGTAATAAAGCAACAGTCGGAATTACTGATTTTGCACAACGAGAATTAGGCGATATTGTGTATGTTGACATTGATAGTGTTGGCAAAACACTCGACGCTGAAGCTACCTTCGGATCGGTTGAAGCTGTAAAAACCGTAAGTGATCTTTTTTTACCATTAACAGGAACAATTGACGAAGTAAACGCTGCATTAGCTAATAAACCTGAGTTGGTAAATACAGATCCTTACGGTGAAGGCTGGATGATAAAAATGACACTTGAAGATCAAACGCAGGTAGAGAAACTGCTAACTGCGGAAGCATACCAACAACTTGTTTCTTAATACTAAAAAAACTATAATCATAAGTTTTGCGTAGATAAAGAACCTCAACTATGATTATGGCAAACGGTCCAAACTTCCTATTTGAACACAACCAATATATACTCTGAGGGCGAACTGGTAGCGATGCTTAAACAACATCAGGAACCGGCTTTTAATTATCTATATGATCATTATTCGGCTTCGTTATACTCCGTTATTTTAAACATAGTACCTGATAAAGAACTTGCCAATGATGTACTGCAGGAGGTATTTTTAAAAATATGGCGTCAAATTGATACTTACGATACTACTAAAGGAAGGCTTTTTACATGGATGTTAAATGTTGCGAGAAATGCAAGTATAGATATTGTTAGAAGTAAGAATTTTCAAAATAGCCAGCAAAACCGTGAATTAACAGAAAGCGTATATGAAGCAGGTGGAAGTACCGAAATAGATATTGATAAAATAGGTTTAAGAAAAATAGTACATAAGCTAAAAGAAGACTACAAGGTGTTGGTAGAGCTTTCTTATTTTCAGGGCTACACCCAGGATGAAATATCAAAGATGCTATCCATTCCCTTAGGAACTGTAAAAACCAGATTGCGAACCGCTTTAATTCAGTTAAAACAAGTTATAAAACAATAAGTTGGATATTCAGGCTTACATACATAGTGGAATAATAGAAAGCTATGTGCTCGGCCTTGCCAGTACAGAAGAAGCTATTGAAGTTGAAAAACTTCGTCTTCAATATCCGGAGATTGATAAGGCTTTAGAAGACTTTTCGGTAATGCTTGAAAAGGAGGCTTTTGAAAATGCCATTGCTCCACCAGCAGATGTTAAGTCTAAAATAATTGCAGCTATTAGCGAAGACGAAAGAAAAACGCGCATTGTACCTATCTTACCTTTCAAAGATGCAGATACAAATGTAAGCGCACCTGTGAGAAGTTTACGGGTATGGCGTTTTGCAGCAGCAGCATCTATCCTTTTATTTATTGTAAGTACTGCTTTCAATATTTATTTGTATAACAGGTACAACGAAAAGAATGCAGCTTACATAGCATTGCTTACCGATAGAAACTCGTTACAGGCAAATAACCAGGTTTACCAAACGCGTATGAAAGAGTGGGAATCTGCTTTAAGTGTATTGCACGATCCAAAAATGGCTATGATAAAATTAGCGGATGTAAGAGGTCAAAAAAATTTAGCCACTGTTTTTTGGGACAGAAATAATAAAGATGTTTATCTTGTTGCTAATGTGTTGCCTGAAGTTAAAACCGGCAAGCAATACCAGTTATGGGCCTTAGTTAAAGGCAAGCCGGTAAACGCAGGTATGATTGATCCCGCCTGTGAAGGTGTATGTAAAATGATAACCACACCCCAAGCTGAAGCCTTTGCCATTACTTTAGAAAATGAAGGCGGAAGTTCTACTCCTACAATGAAAGAATTGTGTGTAATGGGTAAAGTATAATATTAGATCCTCTCCAATTAATTATTCAACTTATTGCGCTTTCTTTTGTTTTAAGGTTCATTCTGAAAAGGATTGGAAAAGTTGTGATCAAATCTGACTACACTTTTGTTACGTAAATAAAATATGCACTAAAAATTATGAATTCTGTTATTAGGTTAATTGGTGTTTTATCGGTTTGGGCGATATTACTTACAAGTTTTTCATTTGCTCAGGAAAAAAAGATAATGGTTGGCGGTGCTGTAATGTACCCTTCTAAAAATATCATTGAAAATTTGGCTAACAGCAAACAGCATACAACTCTTGTAGCTGCTATTAAAGCTGCAGGCTTGGTGGATACTTTGTCAGTTGCAGGTCCCTTTACAGTTTTTGCCCCTACCGATCAGGCATTTAATAAGCTCCCCGAAGGAACTGTAAAATTGTTGCTTAAACCTGAGAACAAAGAAGCCCTTACAAAGGTCATAACTTATCATGTATTGCCAGGTAAAATAAATGTTTTGGAGATTGTAAGTATGATTAAAAAGAATGGTGGAAGCTTTAAAGTAAATACAATGCAAAATGGTCAGCTTACACTTATACAAAAAGGGAAAAACATTTTTATTACCGATGAAAAAGGTGGTATAAGCAGAATAACTACTGCTGATGTTATGCAAGGTAATGGTGTAATACATATTATCAATACCGTACTTATTCCGAAAA
The DNA here is from genome assembly GCA_002050375.1 of Chitinophagales bacterium 62-2. Lineage (GTDB taxonomy): Bacteria > Bacteroidota > Bacteroidia > Chitinophagales > Chitinophagaceae > Segetibacter. Next base: position 17,616 of record MWYU01000727.1, on the reverse strand, counting down.
ATTAGTTCTGTGGGTTTGGTGTGTAGTTAGCAGGGAGCCATGGGGGGCTCCTTGTTTTTTTTATCTATTTTGCAGCCATTTCCTGTTCCCCATGAAATTCTCTTTATTTATTCCCGGTATAATCTGGTTTATTATTTCTACAATTTTACTTGCCCTGCCAGGAAACGATCTTCCTAAAAGTAGTTTTTTTAATTTTCCTTATTTTGATAAGATTGTACATTTTTTCATTTTCTTTCTATTAACTTTTTTCTTTAGCCTTCCCTTTACACCACCCCGGCCCCAACAACCATTTAAGCATTGGATGATAGGTATAGCTATATCCGTTTTAGCCTATGGAGTAGTAATGGAATTTGTACAAAAATATTACGTGTCCGGACGTTCGTTCGATTTATCCGACATCTTATCCGATGGTTTGGGAAGCTTGGGAGGAATGCTTGCTATTATAAAGTTTTTTGGAAAAAAATAGGCCCCGATGGAAATCGGGGCCGCAACCAAAACTAACTGCTTATGAGAAAATTTGACTACTTGTAGTAATCGTAATATTATTAAGGCAAAGTTGATGCCAAGTATTTAGATGTTTTTAAGTTATACAACGTTTATACGCAAGTAACAAGTTCGACTATTAATTCAATAAAAAGGCCAAACTCTGCTTAAATTTTTAAAAAAATTGTTAACCCTTCCTCGCAGGCAGCTTATTGTTAATTAAACATTCCCTTTATCTGCCCCATTATTCCACCGCCGTCATTTTTATTTGCACCTCCTCCTGCTACGTCCTGCAAACCAACTCCCCCTGTTAGATGACCAATAATGCTTTGAAGGTCAAAACTATTATCGTTCGCATCATTGGTTTTATGAACAAATTTTTGAAGTAACATTGGTATTAAACTGGCTGCTATGCCACTTGCTTTGCCGTGATCTAAACCAAATTTGTGTACTAAGTCCTGGGCATATCCACTTTGTATATTTTGTGCAAGGGGAGAATTTCCGGCAGATTGTGCTCCTCCTTTAAAAAGATCGAGAACACCATCCACATTTCCATTAGCTACTGCTCCTTTTAAACCAGCCATAATTGAAGCAGAAGCGTCTGAAACAGCTTCTTCATTTTTCTCGTTAGGGATTGCAGGATTATTAATAATAGCATCCCCTGCATGTTGTCTTACTAAATTCATAAGTTGTTCGAGCATAAATCTTTGTTTTATTTAATACTTACTCAATTTTCATTCCTTATACCTGGTTGGCCATTTTCTCGGCATTTTCTGCTAATTGTAATTGTTCAATAAATTCATCAATGTCTCCATTGATCACCGCATCAAGGTTATAAGAAGTTAAGCCGATGCGATGATCGGTTACCCGGCCTTGCGGATAGTTGTATGTTCTTATTTTTGCGCTGCGGTCGCCGGTGCTTACCAATGTTTTTCTGTGCCTGCTTATTTCGTCTTCCTGTTTGCGAACCTGCTCTTCATACAACCTCGTCCGCAGCATGTTCATTGCTTTCTCGCGGTTACCTAACTGGCTGCGTTCGGTTTGGCAAACAACTACAGTACCTGTCGGAATATGAGTTAGTAAAACTTTTGTTTCCACTTTGTTTACGTTCTGGCCTCCGGCACCTCCGCTTCGGGCTGTTTCCATTTTTACCTCACTTTCCTTCAATTCAAAGTCTATCTCTTCTGCTTCGGGCATTACAGCTACCGTTGCAGCAGAAGTATGTACCCTGCCTTGTGTTTCTGTGTTAGGGACCCGCTGCACACGATGAACGCCACTTTCAAATTTCATCGTACCATATACATCTTCGCCCTGCACTTCTACAATTACTTCTTTATAACCGCCAACTGTTCCTTCACTTTCGCTGATTATTGAAGTTCTCCAACTCCTCTTGCTGCAATAACGCAGGTACATATTCAAAAGATCACCAACAAACAAACTTGCTTCATCCCCGCCTGTACCGGCACGTATTTCTATAATTCCATTTTTATCGTCCTGTGGATCTTTTGGTATCAATAATTTCGTAAGCTCTTTTTCAAGATTTTCTTTCTTCTCTTCCAACTCCGGCATTTCCATCTTTGCCAGTTCACGCATGTCTTCGTCATTGCTGTTTAACGCTTCTTTACTAAACTCGTATTCGTCAAGCACCTTTTTATACTCTTCAAACGGCTTAACTATTTGTTCAAGGCTTCTGTATTCTTTGCTTAACCGCTGAAACTCTTTTTGATTGCTAATAATTTCGGGGTTTGTTAATGCTGTTGATACCTGTTCATATCGCCCTTTTATCGCTTCAAGCTTATCTATCACAGATTATAAGATTTTGATCACAGATTAAACCGAGTAAGCGATTAATCTGTTGTTTGGGGTAAATTAAAGCCGCGAAGTTAAGCGTTTCAAGGTTGGCATAACGAGGCCATATCTTACTTTTGACAAGAGATGCATTTACAAAAATTTCAGGCAGACCAGATATTCACCGGCAAAGAAATGCTAACAGGCAATCATGTACTTATTTGTAATACTGACGGCATAGTAAAGGATATTGTTGATAATACAGAAGCGGGTGATGATATACAAAAGTTAAGCGGAATTTTAGCGCCAGGATTTATTAATTGTCATTGCCATTTGGAGTTAAGCCAAATGCGCGGTTTAATTCCTGAAAAAACAGGATTGGTTGATTTTGTTTTTGCTGTAGTTACACAAAGGCATTTTCCGGAGGAAGAAATTCTGGATGCGATTACGCAGGCTGAAACTGAAATGATAGTAAATGGGATTGTTGCTGTTGGAGATGTTTGTAATAACCTGAATACGCTTAAACAGAAGGAGCAAAAGAACCTATGGTATTATAACTTTATTGAAGCAAGCGGTTGGTTGCCCGGCATTGCACAACAAAGGTTTTTAAGAAGCAAAGAATATTACGAAATATATTCTGAAATTTTTCCAGCCTCTATGGTTCCGCATGCCCCTTATTCAGTTTCTGATGATCTTTGGCAGTTAATTACACCCTTCTATAAGGATAAAGTAGCAAGCATCCACAACCAGGAAACAGCTTTTGAAGATGAGTTATTCTTACAAAACACAGGCGACCTTGTGCGCATGTACGAGATGATGAAAATTGATCACTCCTTTTATAAACCTACCGGCAAAACAAGTTTACAAACTTATTTTAATAAACTTCAAAGTGCCGGGCAGGTATTATTGGTGCATAATACTTACACGAAAGAAGAGGATATTAAATTCATAAAGAAAGCCGGAGATAATAATATTTCGTTTTGCCTTTGTATAAATGCAAACCAATACATTGAACATAGCATTCCACCTATTAATTTGTTAAGAGAACACGGTTGCAATATAGTGTTAGGAACAGATAGCCTTGCAAGCAATCGTGGCTTAAGTATACTCAATGAAATAAAAACTATTCAGGAAAATTTTCCCTCTGTTGCCTTAGAAGAGATGCTGAAGTGGGCAACCTTTAACGGAGCAAAAGCTTTACAAATGGATGATAAACTTGGAAGCCTTGAAAAAGGCAAACAACCAGGAGTAATACTTTTAGAGCCGAACTTAAGGAATGTAATAAGATTACTTTAAAAGGGAAATTCAAGGTTGAGTAAGCGAGATTTGAAGATGCCCTCGTCCTCGTACACTAAATTGTATTTACTGCCGCCATTAAGCAGGAAACATGAAACTTTTCTATTTTCCGGATCTGCAATAAAGTATTCTTTTACACCGGCTCTTTCGTACAGGTTTTTCTTTTTTACAGTATCCCTTTTCTTATCGGATGACAGTACTTCAACAATTAAATCAGGAGCGCCATAGAAATAACCGTCACCATTCATAATTGCTTTATTAGCTCCTGAAACAAATATCAGGTCTGGTTGAACAGCAGAAAATAACTCCTCGAAATAAACATCAACGGGGGAAATAAATGCTTCACCCATATTATTGTTCTCAACATGCGTCGAGATCTTTCTAAAAAATAAGCCGAGTAACCTCTGATGGGTATATTTTGGTGCTGGTGACATATACAGTACATTATCTATTACTTCGCACAAAGTTCCTTCAGGCAGCAGGCGAAAAACATCTAAGGCCGTTTTAGGTACTTGTTCAATCGCTTCCATGTATTTCTGGTTTATATTTAAAATTACAAAACTTCCTATTAAAAGTTTCGTTGTTTTAGGTGGGTCTAATTAAAAATTTCCTGTAATACAGGCAAACTTTTTATCTCTCCAAAATCCTGTACGTGTAAGGCAATATAATTTTGAAATGATTGCAGTAATAGTTGTCTTGTACTGCGATTGAAATGAATTGATTCAAGATCGCTATAAAAATTAATAGCTAAAAGCTTAGAAGTTGCCTCTGCCAAAAGTTCAGTGATGTAATAGGTGTGAGCAGGTGTGCTCGAAATAAAGCTGCCTTCCTGTAAATCTAAAACAGGAGTATCTTTACTATAAACTCCCTGGATACGAAACCCTAATTCCCCGGCAAGATGTAAGGTGAAGTAGAGCGGTAAATTAGCTGTAAGTGCAGGATTTCCGTTATCCAGTTGTTTTAAGGTATCTTCTACCATGTAGAATAAATCAGGATTAGCTTCTGGTTGCTTTAGACTGTGCTGCAACATTTCAACAACATACATAGATACCGTGTTTTTAATCACATCAAATAAAACGTCTGCATATAAATATCCCCACTGGTATTCTTTAATAAAATTCAGGTTTTTAAATTCGTTGTGATACACCACCATATCTAAAATAGCGGCAGGCTGAAAATATATTCCTTTTCCTGAAGATTTTTTTGAAGCTTGCCTTACACCTTTAACTATGTATGATTGAATACCGAAAAGCTCTGTGTATATGGTTGTAATAATGCTTGTTTCACCATACTTTATAGTGCGCAATACGATTCCTTTGGTTTTATGTGTCATGCCATTTCTGCAAAGAGGAACAGATTTTGAGTGAAGGTATTTGCTTTACATATGGCATAAGCAGGAACGGAACAACATTAAAATAAGACGAAAAATTTAAAGGCAACGCTTACTTCAGAAGAGCTTGATTGGGGTACTTTGAAACAAACTAAAAGTTCGTTCTAACTCTTCTACTGCTTTCGTTGTTGTCTCTTCTTAAAATATTAAAACATTCATTAATGAACAAACCTGCTGTATTGCGCTTGTTAGGTTTACAATTAACTTATTCAAACGTGCTATAAAAATAAGGGGTCTTTGCTTCAAACTCTGCACTGCAGGTATCAACCATTTTATAAACCCTCAATATTCCTAAAGCCTTTCTTTTTTCATATATCTGGTCTTCTGTGCAGTTTCTCATTATTTGTGCGATCTGCGCATCACTAAAGCCATTTTTCTTTGAATCTCTTAATAGTTCTTCGGGCAACGTTTCCATTGTATACTTGGCAATCTCATTTTCGAGATTGCATATCTTCTGTATCTGGTATAAAAACCATCGGTCAATCCCAGTTACCTGCGAAATTGTTTTAACGGTTACACCTTGCATCAATGCGTCTTTTATTCTAAATATCCTGTCCCACTTTGGGGTTTTAATATATTCAACCAACTCACTTCCGCTCATCAGGCTTTTGCCATAATAGCCTAAGCCGATGGCATCATTTTCCAAACTTTGACATGCCTTTTGTATCGCTTCGGTAAAACTTCTTCCTATAGCCATTACTTCGCCCACGCTTTTCATTTGCAACCCAAGGGTATCGTTAGCTCCTTTGAACTTGTCAAAATTCCAACGGGGTACTTTTACGATAACGTAATCCAAAGCAGGTTCAAAATAGGCAGAAGTTGTTTGAGTAATCTGGTTCTTCAATTCATCAAGCCTGTAACCGATAGCCAGTTTAGCGGCAACCTTTGCAATGGGATAACCTGTAGCTTTTGATGCAAGCGCAGATGAACGGCTAACCCGCGGATTAATCTCAACTGCAATCAATTCTTCGGTATCAGGATTTAAGGCAAACTGAACATTACAACCTCCGAAAAAGTTTCCGAGGCTGCGCATCATTAGTATTGCTTTATTACGCATCTCCTGGAAAGCCGTATCGCTTAAGGTCATGGCGGGAGCAACAGTTATACTGTCGCCGGTATGAATTCCCATCGGATCGAGGTTTTCTACCGTACAAATGATTACCACGTTATCTGCCTGATCACGTAACAGTTCCAGTTCATATTCTTTCCATCCTAAAACTGCTTTTTCAACCAACACTTCGTGCATAGGCGAAGCTGTTAATCCACGATCGAGTGCATCTTCCAATTCATCTTTGCTGTGAACAAATCCTCCTCCTGTTCCGCCTAAAGTAAACGATGGCCGTATCACTAAGGGAAATCCAATTTCCTGCGCAAATTCCTTACCTTCTAAAAGACTGTTAGCAACTTTACTTGGCGCCACAGGCATGCCAATCTTCACCATTAACTGGCGAAACTTTTCGCGATCTTCTGCTGTATCAATTGCAGCTATGTCAACCCCGATTAATCTTACATTATATTTTTGCCAAACACCTAATTCATCCGCTTCTTTGCAAAGGTTTAATGCCGTTTGACCTCCCATAGTAGGTAACACGGCATCAATCTGGTTTTCTTCAAGTATCTGTTCAATACTTTCAACCGTTAACGGCAGCAGGTAAACCCTGTCCGCCATCATGGGGTCAGTCATTATAGTAGCAGGATTGCTATTTATTAATATTACTTTAATACCTTCCTCGCGTAAGCTTCGTGCAGCCTGCGAACCGGCGTAATCAAACTCGCACGCCTGACCTATAATAATAGGTCCGGAACCAACAATCAAAACAGATTTTATAGTATTATCTTTTGGCATATAAAAACAAATTGCGCAAATGTAAGTTGTTGAGGTAAAAGGGGGATGAATATTTTGGTTATTACAGACATTAATTCTTAAGAGATAGTTATATCTGCACTGCTCTGTAAACTATGCTTTAAGCATTAGAATTTTAGTTAAGTCTTCTATAGAAGGGGGTAGTTTATTTACACACCCCACAACTTTGGTAAGATTTTTATACAACAGGTAAACAATTAGATATGCACTAATATTTCAAATATGAGGAACCTGGTACTTTATCTCTTTGTTCTGTTTAACTCATGCAATGCCCAGGAACCAACACAGGAAGTTTCGTCCGGAAAGCCTAAGCAATCGCCACAAGCTACCTCTGCAACTATAGATCCCAAAGATTATCCTAAGGGCTATTTTAGAAATCCGCTCGCAATTCCTTTACAGTTGAGTGCGAATTTTGGGGAGCTGCGCACTAACCACTTTCACATGGGCTTCGATATAAGAACAGCGCAGCGCGAGAACTTACCGGTTTTTGCTGCAGCAGAAGGTTATGTAAGCCGGGTGAAGATTGAACCAAGCGGTTTTGGACAAGCTATTTATTTAACTCATCCTAACGGCTATACCACATTATATGCTCATCTTAATAGTTTTTACCCTCAGTTGAGCGAATACATAGAAAACAAACAATACGAAAGCCAACAGTGGCAACAGGAAATAGAATTTGAACCAAACCAGTTTAGGGTTGCCAAAGGGGAGGTAATTGCTAATAGCGGCAATACAGGTGCTTCAGCAGGGCCGCACCTGCATTTCGAAATTAGGAACACCGAAACAGAAAACAACTTAAACCCCTGGCTATTCAACCTTGGATTAACAGATAATATACCTCCCTCTGTGTACAGGTTATATTTTTATGACAGAAGATACAGCACCTACCAAGTAGCGCCAACACCAATACCAATACGAGGAAGCAATGGAAATTACACAAGGGATGGTGTACTTGTTGTGCCTACTCCCACAATAAGTTTCGGTATTGCTGCCGAAGACAAATACAATATCTCCGCTTTTAGGTACGGAATCTATGCTGCAGAGCTGTGGTGGGATGATACTTTGCGAAGCAGTTTCAGGTTGGATAATATCTCTTACAACGAAACAAGATATTCTAACGCAAGCATTGATTATACAACAAAATTATCGGGCGGGGCATACATTCAGCATCTCAGCCGCTTACCTGGTAATGCAAGCACCATTTTTACAACCCTGCACACCGACGGCCTGATAACCCTGACTGATACAGCAGTACATGATGCAAAAATTTTTGTAAAAGACGCTGCCGGCAATACTTCAATAGTTACTTTTAAAGTAAGGTTCGATCCTGCGAAAGTTGATGATCGTGTATTTGCTGCAAACAGCATTAATATGAGTCCAGGCAGAGAAAATACGCTCACCGAAGAGGAAGTTGAAGTTGTTTTCCCTCCGAAAGCGTTTTATGATATGGTTCCTTTTGTTTATAAAGCTGAAGAACCAAAGGATACAAAAGTGGTATCTAAAATTCATCATCTACATAATTACAAAGTACCGGTTCATGATTATTATTCGGTTCGCGTAAAACCTGCTGTGCCACTTACAGAAGAGGCAAAAGAAAAAGTGGTTATGCAATTGGTTAGTAACCGTAAGATTGTAACTATGAAAGGCAAATGGAATAACGACTGGAAAGAAGGAAGCTTTCGCGATTTAGGGTATATCAGGTTACTTATTGATTCTACTCCGCCTGCAGTAAATTCGAGCTGGAGGAATGGCGCCAACCTTAGTAAAGCTGCTTCAATTACCATATATACAAGAGACAATACCGAAGTGGAGAGTTTTAATGCAATGCTTGATGGGCAATGGTTATTATTCAGTAGAAAGGGCAACTCTTTCATTCATAAATTCGATGAAAGAACTTCTGCAGGTACGCACAATCTAACAGTTACTGTTGAGGATGTGCCGGGCAATGTAACCGAAAAGACATTTGCTTTTACACGTTAAACTTTTCTTCCGACAAAGTTGTTATTCTGCATTCAAAGCAAAGATTATGGAAATAAAAGAAGGATCGAAAGCGCCTGCCTTTAAAGGGTTGGATCAAAATGGAAACAAGATTTCTCTGGCTGATTTTAAGGGCAAAAAAGTAATACTTTACTTCTATCCCAAAGACGATACTCCCGGTTGTACTGCCCAGGCTTGCAACTTGAGAGACAACTACCACGATTTAATTAATGAAGGCTTCCAGGTGATAGGAATTAGTACGGACAGTGTAAAGAGCCATAAAAAGTTTGAAGAAAAATTTGATTTACCATTTCCCCTTATTGCAGATGAGGACAGAAAGATTGTAGATAAATACAACGTTTGGGGGGAGAAGCAATTTATGGGCAAGACTTTTATGGGCACCCATCGCACTACTTTTTTAATAGATGAACAAGGAAAAATTAAAAAGGTAATTTCAAAGCCTGATACAAAAAACCAGACAGAGCAGGTTTTAGAGGCCTGGGAAGAAGAAACATAGTACTATAGCTCTAATTTTTTTCTGATATTTTCTTAAGAACCTGTTTATATCTTTTTGCTATTTCAACTTATAGGAGGTGTTAAAAGTTAGTAGCTTTATCGCTAACATTTGTTGAATAAAAATTGATCAATCAATTTATGATTACCGTTAAGATTAAAGAAAATTCAAGGCTTGCAAAAATTGCAGCAAGAAAACTGCGTTGCTCAAGCGTAGCAATGGTGATGGGTAAAACAATTCATTTGCATAATTCTTCTAAAGAAGATTTTTTAAATAATCAACGTTGGGTAAGGCACGAAATAGCGCACGTAAAACAATTTGCTGAATTAGGACTTATTAAATTTCTTGTTCTTTATCTTCTTGAAACTTTTAATAAAGGTTACGAGAATAATAGTTTTGAAGTAGAAGCCCGTAAAAAAGAACGCGATGTTACTATTCTTTCCGAAGTTCAATTTCTTTGATTAGTCAACCATTCCACGCTTTTAAAAGGAACTACTTGTCCATCGCCTGTATCAATTAAGAGCTCTCCTCTTATATTTACTCCCGTAACAATGCCATCAAAAAATGTATCTACTTTTTTAAAAGCTACCTTTTCGCCGAGCTTATAAAGACGAGATGAATATTCCTTCAATAATTCCTGAGATTTTACTTTTGATTGCTGCCACCTGTCTTCCATACAAGTGCAAAGCTCTTTTGCAAGCTCAATTACATTGTAAGTTTTCCCTGTTATTTGTGTTAATGAAACCGGGTTAGGAAGATCACCTGGAAACAAAGTTTGGTTAATGTTTATGCCAATTCCTATTACCGAAAATTTGCAAATTGCGCCTCTTAACAAATTCTCAATTAATATTCCTCCTGCCTTTCTGTCTCTCCAATAAATATCATTAGGCCATTTTATTTTTATTTCCGCTGTGTATTGCTCAAAGAAATCTAAACATGCTAATGAAATAATAGCATTTAAAATAAATTGATTTTCAACTACAATTGAAACAGGTTCTGCAATTGTAGTTAAAATTATATTTTGTCCCGGCTCTGCATTCCAAACTTTTCCACGTTGACCTCTTCCTTCTTTTTGATGCCATGCAAACCACGTTGTGCCATGCCCTGCCATTCGGGCTTGTACCTGTCGCATGGCATAGTTGTTGGAGCTATCTACTTCACTTAATTCTATAAAGGGTTCACCTATTGGGTTTTCACGTTGCAAGAAATAGTATTTTTGACGAAGATAAAATAACAAAGAATAATAGCAGGCAGCAGGAGGATTTGAGGATACTAAAAATGATGTAACAAATTCTCAGGCTAACAATACATAAAATACCACAACTGATAGCTTAGTACTCACCTAACTTCAATAACAAACAGAACTATTACTAATTAAAAGATTGATTTTTGGAACAACTTTCATTTTTAACAAGTCGTAAAAAAAGTACGGCAACAAGATTAACCAGAAACTCTAAGCTTTTCAAATCCATTATAAAAGCAATTCAGGAAAAAAAAGGAGAGAACATTGTTTCGCTCGATCTTAGAAAGATACACGAGGCAGTAGCTGACTTTTTTATTATTTGTGAAGGAACAAACCCGCAGCAAATAAGAGCTATTGGAGAATTTGTGCAGGAACAAGCAAAGCAACTGTGCGATGAAGCAGCTTACAAACACGAAGGGTACCAGGTGCTGCAGTGGGTACTTATTGATTACGTAAATATCGTTGTTCATATTATGCTTCCGGAAACGCGTAAATTTTACGGATTAGAGGAGATGTGGAGCGACGCAGAAAGGCAAGAACATAATGGCTAAATGGTTGTTATGATTACACTAAAAGGATTTTTCTACCTATTTAAGAGATGACGAAATATGATACAAGACGATAAAAAAACAAAAACAGATTTTCGAAATATTCCGGGTATACCTACGGGCGATGATAAGCCGTCCCGGCCCGGCCCTAAATTCAGCATATATTGGATTTATGGAATAATTGCGGTGGTTCTCCTTGGCGCAAACTGGTTCAGTATGTCGCCTGACGCAGTACCAACTACCGAATTAGAATTCAGACAACAAATGCTTGCAAAAGGCGACGTTGAGAAATTAGACCTGGTAAAAAATAAGGAACTTGTAAGAGTATATGTTAAAAGAGAAAGTCTCAGTCGCCCCTTTTATACTCAAAAATTAAAAAAGCCTTCCGGTGCTTTAAGCAAGGGACCTCATTTTGAATTTAGTGTAACCGATTGGGAAAGCTTTAATGCAGGACAGACAGCATTTTATACAGACTCACTTGCAAATCCTCAAAAAATCAGCCAGGTACCAGAAAAGGTGATTAACGAAGGCGAATGGTTTGGGCCAATATTAAATACATTGGTGACCATTGCACTATTTGTAGGTTTATGGGTAATACTTATGCGAAAAATGGGTGGCCCCAGTGGTGGTGGCGGACCTGGAGGCATTTTTAACATTGGAAAGTCGAAGGCGACTCTCTTTGAAAAAGGAACCCGGGTAAATATAAACTTTGGCGATGTAGCCGGGCTGGATGAGGCAAAAGTAGAGGTGATGGAAATTGTTGACTTTCTTAAAAATCCTAAAAAATATACTGCTCTTGGGGGCAAGATACCTAAAGGCGCTTTGTTGGTTGGGCCTCCCGGTACAGGTAAAACTTTGCTTGCAAAAGCTATGGCCGGCGAAGCGCAGGTTCCTTTTTTTAGCTTAAGCGGAAGCGATTTTGTTGAAATGTTTGTAGGCGTAGGTGCAAGCCGTGTTAGAGACCTGTTTAAACAAGCTCGTGAAAAAGCGCCTTGTATCATTTTTATTGATGAGATTGATGCCATTGGTCGTGCACGCGGAAGAAATGCTATAATGAGCAATGACGAGAGAGAAAACACTCTTAACCAACTTCTTGTTGAGATGGATGGTTTTGGTACTGATATTGGCATCATTATTCTCGCAGCAACTAACCGGCCGGATGTATTAGATACGGCATTACTTCGCCCTGGTCGTTTTGATAGGCAGATCTCAATTGACCGTCCAGATGTAAAGGGGCGTGAGGCAATTTTTAAAGTGCACTTAAAGCCTATTAAAATTTCTGAAACTCTTGATATACATAAACTGGCTGAACAAACCCCTGGTTTTGCCGGTGCTGATATCGCCAATGTTTGTAACGAAGCTGCTTTAATAGCTGCACGTAAGAATAAGAATGCAGTGGATATGAGTGATTTTCAGGATGCAATAGATCGTGTGATTGGTGGATTGGAGAAAAGGAATAAGATCATACTCCCTGAAGAAAAGGAAATCATTGCCTACCACGAAGCTGGTCATGCTATTTGCGGATGGTTTTTAGAGCACGCTTACCCGTTATTAAAAGTTACCATTGTTCCCCGGGGAACTGCAGCTTTAGGCTATGCTCAATACACACCAAGAGAGCAGTACCTGTACAACACCGATCAATTGTTCGATCAGATTTGTATGACCCTGGGTGGACGGGCAGCAGAGGAAATTATCTTCGGAAAAATTTCTACCGGTGCAAGTAACGATCTACAACAGATTACCAAGATGGCATATTCAATGGTAACTGTGTATGGCATGAATGAAAAAATTGGCAACATCAGCTATTACGATCCTACCGCAGACAATACGTTTACCAAACCGTTTAGTGAAGAAACAGGTAAAATGATTGACGAAGAAGTAAGAAGCCTGGTCGAGTCTGCTTATATCAGGACGAAGAATTTGCTGACAGACAAAAAACAACAGGTGGAAATTTTGGCCAAGCAGCTTTTGGACAAAGAAGTATTATTTCAAAGTGATGTGGAGGCATTAATTGGAAAAAGACCATATGAAGAGAAAAAACTCCTTGAAAGTGCTCACGATAGCGAGTTAAGTGCGCCGCCCGAAAAAACAGTTGTTGATACTTCTATTAAACTTGATTAACTACATATTACAAGTAAAGGACTTTTATAAAAAGTCAGGAAAAGTAACATCCCATCAATCCGTTAAAGAAGAATTATAACTGATGAAAGTTTCATCTGCAAAAGAAAATATATTAAAAAAAATAAGACAGGCACTGGCACATCCGGTGCCTGTTCCATTTCCGAAAAGCGAAGGCAGTAACAGTCTTTTTCAACCTATACAAAAAGACATAGAGGTAGAATTTGCCGAAAACTTTACAGGCCTGTTAGGTAAGTTCTCTTTCTGCTTAGATGAACAAGATCTGGCGCAGCAATTAAAATCTTTAGCTGCAGCTAAAAAAATTACCTCAATCTATTGCAACGAAGAGCAAATAAAACTGGAACTCGGTAAGAACGGATTTGACCAGTTCAAGGCTGCAGATTTATCAACATGCGAAGCATGCATAACCAGTTGTGAACTACTAATTGCCAGAACCGGAAGTATATTAATGACTTCAGCGCAGAAAAGCGGAAGAACTGCAAGTGTATATGCACCCATTCATATTTGCATTGCGTATACCAATCAATTGGTTTATGATATTAAAGAAGGCTTGCAGTTTATCAAAGAAAAGTACAGCAATCTTCCTTCCCTTATCACTTTGGCTACAGGCCCCAGCCGCACGGCCGACATTGAAAAAACTTTAGTGGTAGGTGTACATGGTCCTAAAGAAGTGTATGTTTTTTTAGTTGATAAAGCGAGCTAAATGGCCATTCGGTGATAAAAAATTTATCTTTATTAAATGGAAGAAAATATAGATAAGATTTTTGTATACGGCTCTTTGCGCAGTGGTTTTCATCATCCTGCTTACGAGTATATCAGTAAATATTTTAAGTTTTTGAGCGAGGCTAAGGTAAAAGGATATTTATATGATATGGGCAATTTTCCTGCAGCCCTGCCCGCTACAGATAATGCTTTTATAGTAGGCGAATTGTACGAATTAAAAGATACTGCTGATTTTTCGTGGGCAATTGAGCAGTTGGATGATTATGAAGGTGTACGCCCCGAAGAAGGCGAAATACCTATGTACAGACGGGATTTAACTACTGTTTATCATAGCGACGTTACCACAGAAGCATGGATATATTGGTACAACGGAAAAATTGAAGAACAACCTGTTATCCCCTCGGGGGATGTATTACAGTTTATTCATCAGAAGAGCAAACTTTAAACAGGATGGAAGTTTCTCCTGAGAAAAAAATCTACTTCTTATCCGATTTTCATCTTGGCGCCCCCGACTATCAATCGAGCTTGCAACGCGAAAAAAAAATTGTTTCCTTTTTAGAAAGTATTAGGCAAAGCGCTTCAGCCATTTTTATTGTTGGGGATATATTCGACTTTTGGTACGAATACAAACAGGTTGTACCCAAGGGGTATGTGCGGTTGTTAGGTAAGCTGGCCGAAATAACAGACAGCGGAATTCCCGTACATTTTTTTGTAGGGAACCATGATATGTGGATGCGAAATTATTTCCAGAAGGAGCTAAACATGTCTGTTTACTTTGAGCCGGAAACTTTTGAATGGAATGGCAAGAAAATATTTATAGCTCATGGCGATGGTTTAGGTCCTGAAGATCATGGCTATAAATTTATGAAAAGTATTTTTCGAAACTCATTTTGCCAATGGCTGTTTGGCTTATTACATCCATCGTGGGGAATTGGTCTCGCAAATTATTTCAGCCGGAAAAGCCGCAAAAAAACAGGAAAGCAGGATGAAGTTTTTTTAGGAGAAGATAAAGAATGGCTGATAATTTTTAGCCGGGGCTTATTGGCAAAAGAACATTACGACTATTTTATTTTTGGTCACCGCCACTTGCCGCTTGATCTTAAACTTACCGATAAAAGCCGCTATATTAACTTAGGTGATTGGATAACTTATTTTACTTATGCTGAATTTGATGGTCAGAGTGTACAATTAAAATATGCGGGTTAAGTTTTGAGAGCGTTCTTCACCATATTTCTTACAAGCTTTATTGTCCATGTTTCTTTTAGCCAAAAGGATAGCACACTTAATGTTACCCTTTCAAAAACTATAGCAACCGAAGTAAAAGACTTTACTACCGATAATCTTGGCAACATTTACCTGCTTACCGCTACTGGTCAGATTAAAAAAGTAAACGAAAAAGGTGACTCTATTGCTGTCTATAATAATATAAAAAGGTATGGAAAGGTTTTTTCTATTGATGCAAGCAATCCTTTAAAAGTGCTTGTTTATTTTAAAGATTTTTCTACCATCATAATTTTAGACAGATTACTGAATGTTCGAAATACAATTGAATTACGTAAGCTGAATATACTGCAGGTAAGAGCAATAACAAGCAGTTACGATAACAACATTTGGCTGTATGATGACCTGGATAGTAAAATAAAAAAGATTGATGATAACGGAAGAATACTAATGGAGTCGAGCGATTTTAGACAAGTGTTTGAAACGGTTCCCTCACCCGTAGCCATGTACGACAGGGATGGGCAGTTGTACTTGTACGATCCTAAAAAAGGACTGCTCGTTTTCGATTATTACGGAGCACAGAAAAATACTTTCGTATTAAACCAATTAATGGATTTGCAGGTAATTGATAAGAATACAATAACTGCGAGGGATAGCAGCCATATTATTCTTTTTAAACCTGCCAGTCTTCAACTCTTATCTTTTAACGCCTTTAAAGAGCAAAAATTTTTTACTAAAATACACTTTAACGGTAGCCGTATATTTTGCTTAACAAAAAATGAGGAGCTCGAAATTTACACTACGCGTGAGAAGTAATTGAAATTCTCATTGCAGGTTAGCTTTCAAGTCTAATAAAAAAGTTCTAACCTTTTCTAATGTAGTGGTAAGCTGTAATTGAAAGTCTGCTTTCTTTTTATTTGTTTTTATAAATTCTTTTGCACCTTCAATAGTGTACTTTCTTTGCCGTAAAAGATGATAGATCAGTTGAAGGTTCTTTACATCTTCAGGCCTGAAAAGGCGATCTCCTTTACGATTTTTTTTAGGCTTCAGAATGTCAAATTCATTTTCCCAAAAGCGAATTAAAGAAGTATTCACTTTAAACCATTCCGCCACCTGGCTGATAGAATAATATTGCCTTTCAAATAAAACTTCATCCTCAGGGATTTCAATAAGATCTACTTCAGCATCAATTTCTTTAAAAGATTTTCGACCCCGTTTTTGTATAAAACTTTGTTGATCTTCCTTTTTTTCTTCCTCTTCAATAATCGCAACTTCAGCATCTTCCCTTTTTTCTTCAATAACTGCAACTTCGGGCAGTTTCTGTTTAATCTTAACTCTTATCTTACCGTCGTTAAAAATCTCTGCGTCATCAAATTTGTCTGATCGCTTTTCTTCATTTATACTTTTTGAAGTTTCAACAGACTCTGTCACCAGAACCTTATCTGAACCCGGTATCTCTATAATTTGTCCTGGTAAATTTTCAACGGTTATATCTTCTTCGTTGTTTTCTTTTTTTTCATCAAAAATTTCCTCTGTTTGCATTTCTTGCTTAATCTGTGTTTGAGTGGACGTTGGCTGAAACCCTGTGCTATTTAAAGCCTCCACGAAACCTCTTTCATTTTTTGATTCCGGGTTTTCTATTGTAGTAGTATAATTTAAATTACCGGTCGCGTTAGTGCTTTCTTCGCCTAAAGAGACTATATCTTTATTAAGCATAGAAACTTGTAAAGGCGAACCTGCTAAAAACGATTCCTGCTTTATATCATTGGGCTTTTCCATAGTTTTAATTGAAGGTCTATGTAAATCAAAAGGGTGCACTTTCATTAGATCAGTATTAGCTTCTTCATCTTTTTGTAAAGCCGCTATTTCAACTCGCTTACTTGTAAAACTATCAACTATTACAGGCGGCTTTTCCCGTTCGGGTTCTGTTTCAATTATGTTACCAAACAAATCCAATTGTCGCATATTGTAAAAGTAATAAATGAAAATGCATAGAAAAACCCTGAAAGCTCAATGGTGGATAAATGGTTAGTTAGTCCTTTCGCACGATGGGATTAACACTAACTGATTTATGGGGGGCAAAGTATGAAGCACCTCTGTAGGAAGGTGCGTGAGCTTATTAAACTATCCACTATTTTAATCGAAACTCTGGTTACTGGCGGCAGCCTGCTTTAGCATTCTGTCGTATTGCTCGGGAGTAAGATCATTGTAAAAGAAATAGACAGGATCTACAGGTGTACCATTTTTGTGCACTTCGTAATGACAATGCGGACCTGTGCTTTTACCGGTGTTACCAACCCAACCAATAACCTCTCCGCGTTTTACTGACCGGCCTCGCCTGGCTTTTATTCTAACCATGTGACCATATACGGATTCGTAACCATAACCATGATCAACTACTACATGATTGCCATATCCACCCTCATCAAA
>MWYU01000479.1 GCA_002050375.1 Chitinophagales bacterium 62-2 | reverse complement strand
TACAAATACTGTAGGTGGAAATGCTGACCTGGTTTTTCCTGCATCCGATCAAAATTGGAAAGTAACCAACTGGATAAAATTTGCAAATACCTTAAAGCTTAAAATGTACTTACGCATGGCTTATGCGAAACCTGCAGAAGCTGAGGCAGGCATTAAAGCGATGTATGCCAGTAGCGCCCCATTTTTAGATGTTGATGCTTCTGTTAATGTATTCCAGGATCAGCCAAACAAGAGCAATCCCTTATACGAATACAATTTTAGAAAGTTAAACACTGATGCTAACTTAAAAGCAAGCACTACTTTCCTGGGCTATCTGCAGGCTAACGCTGATCCACGTATACCATATTATTATCAACCGGCTACAGGTACAACAAATACCTATAGTGGTTTAAACCAGGGTGATTATAACGCTGTAGGTGCAAACTTTAATGCAGCATCAAAAGCGAGGGTTCGTGCTACTGATCCTGTTGATTACATTTCACTTGCTGAGTCTAACTTTTTACAGGCAGAAGCTTTGGAAAGATATTTCGCAGGAGCAGGCGCAAAAGCAAAGTATGATGCCGGAGTTACTGCAGCTTTTAACCGTGCCGGTGCAAGTGCCTCAACCTTTATTGCTGCTGGCGGAACATACGCTTATCCAACTGCAGGAACATTTGAGCAAAAGCTTGAAGCAATTATCGTTCAAAAATGGGCAAGCATGGCAAACTCCCATGCACTTGAGGCATTTTTTGAGCGTAACCGTACCGGTTATCCACGTACAAGTGCAGTTTATTCTTCGGATGCGTCTTATGTTCCCGGTCGTTTTGTATATCCTAAAAATGCTATTACAAACGGCTTGTTTGCTAAGAGACTGGTTTTTCCTGATGCCGAAAGAAGTAAAAATTCAAATACGCCTGAAGAGAAGAAAATCACTGATAAAGTTTGGTGGGATGTACGTTAATTAAAAAACTAAATTCTAAATTATTATTTATGAAATTTTCAAAATTTGGAATATATCTTATTTTGACTCTAATCTTTTTTGGTTGTGCAAAAGAAGAGAATTTCAACAATACATCCATAGAGGTGGGTATTTCAAAAGTTGTATTTTTCCCTATCCTTTCTACTAAGGGAGACCGCCTGGTAATTTTGCAACCGGGTGCAACTTATACTGAGCAGGGTGCTACAGCTACCCTAAACAATCAACCAACCCAGTTTACAACTACAGGCACAGTTGATGTAACAAAACCCGGAATATATAGTATTGCTTATGAAGCAAAGAACGAACAGGGATTTTCTGCCACTGACTTTAGAACCGTTGTTGTGATTGCAAGTAATGTGGATGCCAATAATTTTTCAGGAACGTATGCACGACATGTAGGGGGTGCACCAAACGGGCAAACATCAACATGGACGAAAATCGCTAATGGTGTTTATACCGTTGTTAATCCCGGTGGAGCTACGGGTGTTACTGCAACTGCTGTCAATTACACTGGCAATCTCATCGCGATACCTCCTCAAATAACAGAGGCGGGCTTATTTTCTTCAGCAATAACTTCTACAAGCGGAATTTATTATCCTACAGCAAATCCACCAAAATACGATTGGGCTATTGTAAACCCGGGGTATGGAACTGCGTTAAGAACTTTTGTTAAACAATAAAACTAATTACCTTATGAAACTTAGTAACAAAATTTATAGTATTTCAATTATACTTATAGCTATAATTTTAGTTTCCGCCTGTTCAAAAAAACCTGATATAGAATATACTTCAACATATAAGATGGCAGGCGAGTGGTTTACGCGGTATTATCAAAATAATGCGGCTGTTACGCCATTTCATAAAATCGTGTCATATAATGTTTCCGATCCTGCTGCTGCACAGGTTTGGGTGGATGATTTGGGTCAATGGCCTTTTGTAGCAAAATTTGACGTAGATATTGCGAGCCTTGCTTTTAAGGCGATGTCAAATGTTTCCAACGCTAATACCGCTTCACCTGCAAAAACGCTTAAGGTTCTTGAGGGCAAAGTTTTGCCGGGGGCGGGACATACAAAGACGGGTGTTGTTGTTGATAGTATTTATATAAGAATGGAATTTTCTGATGACCCCGGAAAAATTTATGAAATCAGGGGTCATCAAAGAACGGGGTTCTTCGAAGATGAATATTAAGTTTGAGAAGGAACAATGAGATTTCTAATAAAATGCCGCTTGTTTTACAGGCGGCATTTTTCTTACTTCACTACTTTAAAATATTTACGTTTTGAGCTTTTTACATCCTGCATTTTTTCAATCGCATACCCGGCCTCTACTCCAAGATCGGCTTCAATTATATCTGCACCGTCTTTAATCAGTTGCCGATATTTTTCATTAAGGATATCCTTACTTGAAATCTTGCCATCAGTATAATCTTTATCAATGGTTCTTGAGCTTCCACGGATGCACATGGCTCCCTTCTTATGTACGTAGTCAAATACTTCTTTCTCCTTCGGCTCGGTATGAGTAACAAATACAACAACATTTTTCCAGGGGACACCACTCTTGTCAAACGCTTCAGCGCTTTTCATATCAGGTATGAATGCGGCTTCCATCATAATATTCTTATCGAGCTCGTAGCATCTTTTTGCGTCTGCAAGGCTATAAGCCATTACCATAGCACTTGCCTGGGCTTTATGTTCTTGTATCTTTTGAACTCGTATATCTGTAGATACATCTTTCTGGTCTATTATAAGAATTGTTTTGCCTTTTGCCCACTCCAACGCTTCATCAAGTGTTGGAATAGTTTCAGAAGTAACTTTGCCTTCCGTATCCTTTAATTTCAATTTTCTTATCTCTGCTAAAGTATAATCAGAAACTTTACCATGACCGTTCGAAGTTCTGTCTAAAGTAGCGTCATGCATTAAAACAATAGCACTGTCTTTTGTGTAATGAGGATCTATCTCTAAAATAGACCAGGTGTGTTGAAGTGTATTTTCAAAAGTAGCGATGCAATTTTCCGGAAGCCCTTTTTTTGGACCACCACGGTGAGAGCTGATAAAAGGTATCCGGTCACCGGTATAACGAAAAAATTCCTGAAGCTCTCTTGAATTCTTTACGTCAATTATATGAGTGCCGGGGCCTGCTTTATGAAAAAAAGTAAATGCTGAAACAAAAAGGTAACTTAATACCAAAAGAAGAAAACCGCCTAATCTGGGAGAAGTTTTAAGTATACGCATAATTATATTTTTAGAATGGCAAACTACTTTGTTCCAGCTTTTTTTGAAGTTTATAAATTAATAATTCAAATTCCTGGTTCTCTGACAAGCTATGGTTAAAAGTGGAACGCTTAGTATAGATGTTGGTCAATAGTATTTCCTGCTTTTCTTCGGTGAAATTAACGGTATCATTCTCACCAAAAAACTTTAGTGGTTTTGTATATGTCATCCAATTGTTAGAGGTTGCTTTGTTTTTACCGGAGAGCCATTTTTAAGTAGATCAGGGTTTATATTTCCAGTTCCTGCTCTTTCCTTCTTCCATCCATTCAACTGCTGTAGAAACTCTTTTATTTCTTGTTGTTTCAGTTTTTGCTTCGGTAATCCATTCGAGGTACTCCTTTTTATGTGAAGGGCTAAGCTTTTCAAAATGAGATAACGCAGTAATATTCTTTTGCAGAGCACTTATAAAATAGTCAGGTATTTCCAGTTCTCTTAATTGCACCTTTTCTTTCTTTTGTAACTTAACTCCTTTTTCAATCAGCGACATTGCTTCCTTAATGTATTCAGCAAGAATAGTATCAGGGGGTAAATTCTCTAAACTTTTTATTTGACCAAAATGTCCCATCGCAGTTTTTTCTCCAATGTTAGATAATAAATGATGCGGGTCGTTCATTAGCGAGCCTAACCAAAAACCAAAAGTACAATGTTGCTTAAAGGCGGCCATGCTACATAAAATGCTTCCCGAATATTCGAAGTTTGGAAAGCTCCACTTAATTGTTTCTTTTACCTGCGGACAAGCATTATGAATAATACTTCTTATATGATTAAGAATAGGTTTTGCAAAATCTGCTGCTTTTAAAATGTATTCGTCAATTCTTCGGTCATAATGTTCCATATCAATAATTAAGTTTTACAGAAAAGAAGATCTGCTTTGTTGGTATCCATGCTAATGTTTATAAAAAAATTTAATGCCTCAATTTTAATGAAGAAATTTTCTTTTATAATTTGACAAAGCTACCG
>MWYU01000391.1 GCA_002050375.1 Chitinophagales bacterium 62-2 | reverse complement strand
GTGCTGCAATACCAGTTAGCACTTTAGAACAATTAATACCACTACTGCATAAAGCTGAAAAACGTTAAGTGCAACCTATGCGACACAGTCTTCAGTTTCAGCGGAAAGACAAATAACATAAAAAAGTAACCAAAAAAGTTATGTCAAGCCCGTAATAAATATTTATCAAACCTCCTTTGAATATTTAATATAGTCCTTCATTTCAACTGAGCATTAACACATGCAATGCACCCGTATAGGATGTACTAACTACCCCAAAATTTAAAAGAGAACACTATGTAAAATAACCTGTATAGCGGGTGAAGTAGTAAACTAATACCCTTATTTATTGTTATTGTAATAACTATCGATAACAATAATGCATTACTTAATAATCGGAGGTTCCAGCGGTATTGGGCAACAGTTAGCAAAGCAACTTTCCAAATCCGGCAGCCAGGTAATAGCCACTTATAATAGAAATAAACCAACTGCTGAAGAGCCAAATATCCGCTTTGAACATTTAGATGTTTTAGAGGAAACCCCTTCTATGGATTTTTTACCAGATGAATTAGCAGGAATAGTTTACTGCCCGGGCAGCATCAACCTCAGACCTTTTGAAAGAATAAAACCTGCCGATTTTGAAACAGATTATAAACTGCAGGTAATCGGAGCCATAGAGGTTATTCAATCAGTATTACCAAGATTAAAGAAGTCTGAAAATGCTTCTATCGTTTTATTTTCTACCGTTGCTGTACAAAGCGGTTTGCCTTTTCATACCCAGGTGGCAGCTTCTAAAGGTGCTCTTGAAGGACTAACAAAAGCATTAGCTGCTGAGTATGCTCCTAAAATAAGAGTAAACTGTATTGCACCTTCATTAATCGATACTCCTTTAGCCGCTTCCTTGTTAAACAACGAACAAAAAAAGGAAGCCAATGCGCTTCGGCATCCCTTAAAAAGAATTGGCACCACAGAGGATATTGCGAATATGGCCGCATTTTTACTTTCCGCACAAGCAAGTTGGATAACAGGGCAAATTTTTCATGTCGATGGGGGTATGTCTTCCCTAAAAAGTTAGATAATTATTTTATAAGCTCAGGTAATATAAGATGACAGATACTTTTTTATCAGCCCGATGGGAAAACTTAATTATGGCTAATTATGAGGTCGAGCCTAATGTGTTATTACCGTATTTGCCAAAAGGTGTTGAACTGGATTTTTACAATAACAAAACTTATGTGAGCCTGGTTGGTTTTATGTTTAAACAAACCAGCCTGTTCAATATACCCATCCCGTTTTTAGGAACCTTTGAAGAAATCAATCTGCGCTTTTATGTAAGGAGAGTTGAAGGAGATACTGTAAAGAGAGGCGTTGTTTTTATAAATGAAACCGTGCCGTATAAAGTTGTAGCATGGCTTGCGAACAAATTATATAAAGAACATTACACAGCTATACCGACAAAAAATGCAATAGAAATTACAAATACTTCCAAAGACATAAAGTATCTGTGGAAAATTAATAAAGACTGGAACCACATAACTGTAAATGCTGCCAAAGAGAATGAGCAAATGTTACCGGAGAGTATAGAAGAATTCATCTTTGAACATTACTATGGATATACAAAAATAAATAGCCAGCTTTCCCAGGAATATAAAGTGAATCATCCCAGGTGGAAGGTGAATAAGGTAATAGACTATTCAATCCGTTGCGACTTTAAATCAATGTATGGCAACGATTTCTCCTTCTTAAGTAATCATCAACCACACTCGGTTATTCTTGCTGAGGGATCACCAGTTACCATTGATTGGAAGCGAACTTCATTCTAAAAATTTTATTGATGGAACAAAAAGATATTGACAGGATAATTGAAATGGCCTGGGAAGACAGAACACCATTTGAAGCTATTAAAATGCAATTTGGTTTTTCGGAGGCTAATGTGATTACACTCATGCGAAGAGAGTTAAAACGAAGCAGTTTTAACTTGTGGAGAAAGAGAGTAAATACCGGCATTAGTAAAGGACTCCTCTGGCTGTGACACGATAACGATGGCTTCCGGAAAGTCGGACTTTTATTTCAGTGCCCCGCTGCCAACTGCAGCGTTTAAGGTTTAGGTGAGTGGTTGACCGGGGACTTAGTTTCAGGAGCATTTCCTGGACTTCCTTCTGCATTTCGCTGATATAAGCCACTAACCACGGCACTCCTTACATCACGTCATTGGACTTCCACTTTTACATTCCTAAACATGAACGTATTGTCGCTGATGCGCAGGGCCTTGCCGCTAGCGGTGGTCACATTCCTGAGTATAACTTCTCTGGTTTTGATATAGGGAAACTTCTCCTGATAGGAATCGTCCGTCATTTCGGGATTAAAATTCGAGAAAATAGCAGGCCCCTGGTAATTCTCCGGATGGTTGGAGTCATCGATATGAAGATTTTCAATGATAATCCGTTCCGGCATGTAGCAGGTATAACCGAAATCATGCAGACCGGAATAAGATCCACCGATCAGGGAAGCGCTGCTGGGTCTGCCGCCTGCCGGCACAAAAATACAGTTGCGGATCACGAATTCACCCTGCCACGTGCTGCCATAGTCGGAGCGCAGATTGACGAGCGTATTGCCGCGGATAGTACTGTTCTCGACCGTTAAAGTCCCGCTGCCGATGGCGTTGATGCCCATGTGTCCCAGGGTCGAGTTGCGGATGGTGGCATTGGCCACCCCCATGTGGGCATCGAACCGTGAAAAGACACAACGATCATACAGCATATTCTTACAGTAGTTGGACCCCAGAATACCCCAATTCGTGCGGTCATTGATATCGTTGGTCTGGCTGCAGTTGATGAAGGATACATTCAGGGCGCGGTTGGCGGATATATCGTAAGTGCCCATGGAGACGGGTTTTCCTGCCGCGCCGATGGTACTGTAGGTTTTGTGGCCGGTCAGGATGGTGTTCTTGACTGTTACAAAGGCGCAGTCCCTGATATATAGGAAGCCGCCGTAGGGTGCACCGTGGTCTCCTTCGCCCGTGATGCGGTGTTCGAGCCCGTCAATAAGAACATTGGAGCGTTTGATAGCGATGTTCCGGCTATAATAGGTATACTTCGATTCTGCCTTATTGGCGATCGTAGTAAACCGTCCCCCGGTGATAGTCAGTGGCTTTTCATCGATGGGAAGAGCACTGATATCGGTGATTTGGTCGAAGTCCCAGATGATCGGAGCGTCCATATCCACCTTTCCATTTTTATCCACAATGAAGATATCCGTCTGCGCCGCTCCATTGTTTTGGTTCAATCCAAACCGGATGTAGTGCTTCACCTGGGAATTGGCGACCGTGATTAGACAGGGCCCGGGTAAGGAGCCGTCGATTTTTTCCTGATTCCGTTTAAGTGACGATACCCCTTTCAAGGGAAACGGTTGCAGACTGGAACTAACCAGGAAAATAGAGGCATTTCGATTTTGCACTTCGGTATCGTCAATGATGAAAGCCGCCGTTCCGAAATTGGTATTAGTACGAATCACCGCGGTGCGCTCCTTACCACCGATGTAGTAGGTAGCACCCTCGTTCGCTTTTACCGGCAGACCGTGCTGATTGGCGAATGCATGGGCTCCCGCGATAGCGTCCATATCATCGGTCTTGCCGTCGCCCCGGGCGCCAAAGTCACTATACCGAACCCATCCACGAGTCTTGAACCTTTGAACATCCTTTTGGGAGACATTCACCTGTAGTTCCCTATTTTCATTAGTACGTACCTGGGTTTTTTGATTTAGGGAGGTTATGACTACCTTTTCTGGTAGGCTTTCAGTCTGCCCCGGCGCCACAATTGCCCTGGACAATA
Source organism: Chitinophagales bacterium 62-2 (assembly GCA_002050375.1). Taxonomy (GTDB): domain Bacteria; phylum Bacteroidota; class Bacteroidia; order Chitinophagales; family Chitinophagaceae; genus Segetibacter. The sequence goes on along the minus strand of MWYU01000391.1, from coordinate 388 downwards.
AGAAGAACCACAAGAGCATGCCTTTCAATATAAATTGTAGTTTTGATGAGGCTATAAGTTCGAGCGACCTGTTCATGGTGTTGTATTTTTGAGCATTTTTCTCTTCTGCGTTTCTAGACCTTGGGAATTATTCCTTTTTTTGCCTGAAATATTATTGATTTTACTGTGCGTTCATTTTTTTTTAAATCTAAAATTGCGTATGTGATTACTCCATCCGCTCCTGGTTTTTTTTCATAAGCATCTTTACCTCTACCTTGCAATTTTTTGTAAACAAATTGCCCATTCATGCTCTTTCTCCTAACGCAGTTGCCTAAAAGTCCCGGACTAGTATATCCTCTTCATGTTCCCCATGTTCCCACCCATTCTCTCCACGACGAGATCTTTGACG
>MWYU01000392.1 GCA_002050375.1 Chitinophagales bacterium 62-2 | reverse complement strand
CATTTGAATACCTCCCCGGATTCTCGGAATTAAGCCACCGAAAAAAGCACAAATGTGAGATCTTTAAAGAATATTTTTAGTATTTTCAACTATTGTTATCTTCTAAAGGTTGTTGCTATAAATGAAGAGCATTATTCAAATTTCCCTTGATATTATAAACATTGATGAAGCACTTGAAACAGCAGCAATGGCAATGCGTGCAGGATTCGACTGGCTTGAGGCCGGAACCCCGCTAATACTTGCTGAAGGATTGCACGGTGTAAGAAAATTGCGCGAAGCTTTCCCCAATATTCCCATTGTTGCTGATCTCAAAACAATGGATGGCGGCTATCTTGAAGCTGAAATGATGTTTAAGGCGGGTGCTACGCATGTCGTGGTTATGGCACGAGCACACGAAGAAACAATTAAGTGCGTAGTGAAAGCAGGTAAGGATTTTGGCGGTAAAGTAATGGGTGATAATCTAGCCTGTGATGATATGGTAGGAGCTGCTAAATGGATGGAAGATTTAGGTTGTGATTTTATTGTTCATCATATTGGCTATGATGAAAGAAGAGGTATTGCAGCAAAAGGCAGACGAATGCCAAGCCCGTTAGATAAGTTGAAAGAAGTTGTGGCTGCAGTTAATATCCCTGTGCAGGCTGTGGGTGGTTTAACACTTGAACAAGTGGTAAAGTGCCCCGAGTACGGTGCACCATTAGTAGTATTGGGTGCTCCTGTAACAATCGATGCAGATGCCTTTAAAACCGCAGACGGTGACCTTGAAGAATCTCTCCGGCTTATTTGTAATAAAATCCACGATTACGGCGAAGTTGATAAAGGAAGCTATCCCTAAGCGGAACTAATTAATTTCAACAACTAGAATTTCAATTACTTGGTATTAACTACTTATTATTCTTATGAAAGCAACAGCGGTTGTAAATTATGCGCCTGAAAAAGGATCGGTTGAAATACGTGAAATTGAAAAACCGGAAATTGGTGAAGAAGATGTGCTTCTTGAAGTGGAAAATGCAGGTGTATGTGGAAGCGATTTGCATCAATGGACAGCAGATCACAGCTGGCCAGTAAATTATCCTGTCGTATTAGGTCATGAATTTGGAGGGAAGATCGCAGAAATAGGAAGCCGTGTAACCGCCTGGAAAGTTGGCGATAGGGTGGTTAGCGAAACGGCTGCAGTTATTGACCTAAATAGTCCGATGACCAGGGCGGGCTTATACAACCTTGATCCTTCAAGAAAGGGTTTTGGTTATGGCGTTAACGGCGCTATGACCCGTTATGTAAAAGTTCCGGCAAGATGTCTTCATCATATACCTGACAACCTTCCCTTTGAACAGGCCTGTCTTACAGAGCCTTGTTGTGTTGCCTATAATTCAGTTATTGAAAATTCAAATATAAAACCTGGAGATCAGGTTATTGTAATAGGCCCCGGAACAATTGGGATTTTGTGTGCCGCTGTAGCTAAATTATGCGGAGCTGATGTTGCCGTAACAGGACTGGCTGCAGATGAAGAACGTTTAAAAATTGCAAGACAATATGGTTGTGAAACAATTATAGGCGATGCAACAGCATGGGCAAAAAGCAAAGATGGTTTAGGTGCCCATACTGTAGTTGATGCAGCAGGTTCAAGTTATACTTTAAAGATTGCTATGGATCTTGTGCGGCCCAAAGGTCATATTACTAAAGTTGGATGGGGGCCACAGCCCTTAGGATTTTCTCTTGATCCGTTGGTTCAAAAAAATATTACACTCCAGGGAAGCTTTAGCCATAACTGGCCAATATGGGAAAAAGTAATCTCCCTTTTAGCCACCGGAAAACTGGATGTAAAACCAATTATTGGTGGTGTTTGGCCTATCACGCAATGGGAAGAAGCATTTAATAAAATGCACAAAGGCGAAATTGTAAAGAGTGTTCTTAAACCTGTTTAAACATGCGCTTAAAAGACAAAGTAATTATTGTTACAGGCAGTACGACAGGCATAGGTAGAGCCATTGCTTTGCGCTGTGCTGCTGAAGGTGCTTTTATTGTGGTGCACGGGTTGGAAGAACCTTGGGGTAAAGAAGTAGCTGAAGAATTAGGAAAAGATAAAGCTATGTTGCACATTGAAGACATTAGTATTGAAGGTGCCCCTGAACGTCTGGTGAAACTTGCCACAGATACTTTTGGAAAACTCGATGCGGTAGTTAATAATGCGGCAATTATTGCGTCATCAAACATTCATACAACTGACCTGGCTTTTTTAAGAAAAATGATAGAAGTAAATACTGTTGCACCTTTTGCGTTGATAAAAGCCGCGTTGCCCGAGCTCACAAAAAACCACGGATGTGTCTTAAACATTGGCTCCGTTAATGCATATTGTGGTGAGCCCACCCTGTTAGCCTATAGCATGTCGAAGGGCGCACTTATGACGATGACACGAAATTTAGGAGACACGTTGCATAGAGAGAATGGGGTTCGCATAAACCAGATTAATCCGGGATGGGTGCTTACCGAAAATGAAATTTTGCGGAAAAAAGAGCAAGGCATGCCAGACAATTGGTATGAAGATCTTTCGCCAATAAATGCCCCTGCCGGAAGAATATTATGGCCCGATGAAATTGCAGTTGCTGCTGTTTACTGGCTCGCAGATGAAAGCAGCGCGATTAGCGGGCAGGTAGTAGACCTGGAACAACATCCAATGATTGGTCGTAACCCGCCTAAGAATACTTCTGCTATTTGATAATATAGTGCTTCTAATTACTTACGATGAATTCACAGTTAAGCTAAAAATTTAATTCCTCATGCCTAAGTTAGCGGCGTTTCCAAAAGCATTTATGCAAGCACTTTGTAAAGATGGAAGCATGAAAGTTGCTGAATGGATCAGGCTTGCTGACAAGCTAGATATTGAAGGGTTGGAATGGTATGCAGGTTTTATTGAGATGAGTGATGAAAAAAACTGGGCGATATTTCGCCGCATGACGGAGGACGCAGGAAAGGTAATTCCGATGATGTGTTGCTCTCCTGATTTTACACATCCCGATAAAGCGTTCAGGAAAAAAGAAGTTGAAAAAGAGAAGAGATGGATTGATATGACGTATGCACTGGGAGGCAATTATTGCCGTGTACTTTCAGGCCAGCGAAGGCCGCAACTTTCTCTGGATGAAGGTGTGAAATTAGCGGTTGATTGTATCAACGATTGTTTGCCTTATGCGTCAGAAAGAAACATAACGCTCATTCTCGAAAACCATTACAAAGACGACTTCTGGGAGTATCCTGAATTTGCCCAAAAAGCAGATGTGTTTTGTAAGCTCGTTGATAGTATTAATCATCCTTTCTTTGGTGTAAACTATGATCCCAGTAACACGTATTTAGCCGGTGAGGACCCTTTAGAATTATTAAAAAGAGTATCACACCGGGTCGTAACCATGCATGCAAGTGACCGGTATTTAAAAGAAGGAACAATTGAAGATCTGCGACGTGAAGAAGGTGGAGCTGCAGGTTACGCAAAGAGATTAAGCCATGGTGAAATTGGTAAAGGATTGAACGATTATGATGCAATCTTTACCGAACTAAAAGGCATCGGTTTTGATGGTTGGATAAGCATTGAAGATGGAGTTGAAGGCATGGATCAGTTAGACAGAAGTGTAACTTTTTTAAGAAATAAAATTGCACATTACTGGTAAGTGATAGTAAATAGTTCCCGCCGAAATAGTAAGATTTGTCATGGTACACGCTTCCTGAAATTTATACAGAGCTTACGAGGTTACAAAAGATAAGAAGTATTTAGACTTTGGTAAGAATTTTTTTATACCGATCAATAAGTATGACACTCATCTGCTATTGCTTTGGAATGTTAATCTCAAATAATATTATTCTGCGGTTGATACCGGTTTCCGTTCTATTTCAGTAGTTACAGAATTCTCTATTTTCCCTACCAGGAAAATATATGAGCATGCACCTATCAAAGCAATTGCGCCGATAAAAACGAGTGCCGGTCTAAAGTCGCCTCCTTTTACCAGGAAGCCAATTACGATAGGCACGATGATAGACGCTAAGTTGCCCATGAAATTAAAAACTCCACCGGTTAATCCAATCAGATGCTTAGGGGATAAGATTGAAACAAATACCCACGATATTAATCCCATACCGGCTCCAAAGAAAGCAAGCGACATAAATAAAATAATATAGGCCGTATTGTTACTGTAATTAGCTCCTACGATGCTTGTGGCTATGATAAGGC
>MWYU01000330.1 GCA_002050375.1 Chitinophagales bacterium 62-2 | reverse complement strand
CTGTATAATTAATTAGTGATTCATATCTACATATACTAAGTTCCTTGCTTCATGTATTAATTTTATTCCTAAGTAAAACAACAAAAGATTTCCCCCTTCTATTCTTTGGAACTTCGTTGAGGCTGTTTTAAAACTTAATAGTAAACCTTGAGGTCTGGTGCATTACTGGTTGCAAAATTTTCAAGAGCTAAATAATACTCGTCTTTTTGTAAATAAATTTCCGCTTGTCCACTTACTGCTAAATAATAATAAAAAGCACAAGCCGGTTGAAACATGCAGAGAAGCCTTTGCTGCCATTTCAGAATTAAATAATATTCTGCACATCCTGTTTTAATCTGGCAATAATTTCTCCGAGCTATCAACTGTTACTCCTCTTGTCAATAATAACTCTTCTACATCTCGCTAACTATAACTAAACCTAAATCTTAATTTAAAATATACTGCTTGTAGAATAATTTCTTTTGGAAAACAATGACCATTAGACATCTATAAAGTTAGTGCCTGGGCTAATTAATCAAGCAGATGCGACAGAACCCAAAAGTTGAAAGGATAAAGGCAAAAATGGTCCGGATTAATTTCATCATTAAATCTTATTAGATCGTCTATTTTCTAATATAAGGTATAAACAATACTGCATCTGCTACCACTACTCCATCTGCATTTTTATTTGATATCTCTACATAGGATTTTCTTCCTTTAGAAAGTGAATAGGTTCCAAGTGGCACCCATTCACCTGTTGTTTGTCCTTCAACCCTAACATCAGATTCTTTAATTACCTTTTCTTTTTTTGCTTTACCATCAAATATGGTTACAGCAGTTTTTGATGTTGCATTCTGCACTTTCGGGAAATATGCATACACTTTATAGCTTCCGCTATTTGTTACCGGCGGGATAAATCTCATTGATTCAACTGTACCTCCTTTCCCATCATTTGTAAGCATGGACGGACCATAACTACCTTTACGCTCCGTTGTCCAGTTACCCGTGATAGATACGTTGGAAGCATCATCATTATCAACTAATATTTCAACAACACTATTATCTGCCAATGGCTGCTTAATTAAAGTCTCCTGCAACTGCTTTACATTAATTTCCTGTACGGGTTTGTTAGTGTTTATAGACATGATAGCAGCAACAGCAGCGGATTGACTTAAGACCATAAATACCGGTTCCATTCTTATTGAACCATAAGCAATGTGTGTAGCGGACAAACAAACAGGAACAAGTAAGTTCTTACATTCATTTGCCTTAGGTATTATTGAACGGTAAGCAATAGGATAAGGTCCAAAACCTCCTACCTGTACATCACCTTCATTTTTAACCATGCTGTTTATCACTACACGCTGGCAATTGTGCGAGTCCATTGTATATGCAGCTAATCCAACACCGTCAGCTACCACTTCTTTACCTTCACAATTGGCTTGTGTCATCACATACACTCCTTTCATTCTCCTTGCTTCACGCACATACATTTGTGGCGACCAGTTTCCATTATCTGTATACTCATCTTTAGGATAGCCCCATTTTAAAATAAGATTTCTTAAATGCTCCGGCATCCGCTGATCGTGCCCTATAAAATAAAGAAGCCCTTTTATATATTCTTCATGATCCTTTTGTATCTTCTGACGTGTTGCATAATCAGCCTCAGGAAAATCATAATTCATACCTATCATATCGGTTGAAAAAGGACCGTTGTTATTGATGTCAGTCTTATTGTTTGGCATGAGGTCAAACTTTAAGAAAGCCCACAAGTCTTTAGCAGGTTTCTTTTCGAGAAAACGCAATAACAACTCGTACTTTGAAGCATCATAATTAGCAGGCTTTGTAATGGGTATAAGGTTTGAAGGATTATTGGTAAGGCAAATACGGAAATTGTAAGCCTGTATCTTTTTATCACCTATACCTTGTTTTGCTAATGGTTCGCTGCTTATCCCCCACAGTAAACCGCTTTCAGGTTTACCAGGTATTTTATAAGGATCAACTCCCTCAGGAAACTGGTGTTTCTCACGAACCTGTACGCCATTATAAGTTTCATTGTACTCACTATTCGCTTCTCTTCCTGTAAAATAAGATACACCCGCCTCAGCCATCAAGTCACCTTCGTAAGAACAATCAATAAACACCTTTGCTTTTATATTTTGATAAGAAGATGTTCCCGGCTTTTCAGAGTTCTCTACCGTAATGCTTCTAATATATCCCTCTTCCTTTCTTACCGATACCAAACGATGATTGTATAAGGGCTTAACATCGGCAGCCTGCATGTAATTGGTATAAGTTCGTTCTGCTACATGTGGCTCAAATATCCACTGCTCCAGCTTTCCATAGTGAGATCCTATCCTGCGGTAAAAATCCCTTGAAAGACCTGTGATAGCATATTTATTTCCTATGTCTGTATAACCCAGTCCGCCTGTAGTTAATCCGCCTACGTGTTTGCTGGGTTCTATCAACAACACTGATTTACCCATTTTTTTTGCTGTATATGCAGCCATCACTCCTCCTGATGTGCCGCCGTAAATACAGATATCAACCTCTTGCGTATTTTGGGCAAGTATGTATTGTACCTGAAACAAAACCAGTATAAGAGGAAGAAGGTTTTTTATTCCTTTCATAATCGTTATTTATAAGCTTTCTAAATTTTATTTTAGGTTACCAATAGCATCACGAGCCCGCATTACGTTTGCCTATGTTACAACGGGCACCTTTAGTTTACTGCATTTATATCGGTTTGAATAGAACCTAAAGCAAAAGTGTTGACAGTAATACCATGTCGAGCAAGGAGAATGAAAGGAGTGTACGTGATGACACAAGCCAATTGTGAAGGTAAAGAAGTGGTAGCTGACGGTGTTGGATTAGCTGCATACACAATGGACTCGCACAATTGCCAGCGTGTAGTGATAAACAGCATGGTTAAAAATGAAGGTGATGTACAGGTAGGAGGTTTTGGACCTTACCCTATTGCTTACCGTTCAATAATACCTAAGGCAAATGAATGTAAGAACTTACTTGTTCCTGTTTGTTTGTCCGCTACACACATTGCTTATGGTTCAATAAGAATGGAACCGGTATTTATGGTCTTAAGTCAATCCGCTGCTGTTGCTGCTATCATGTCTATAAACACTAACAAACCCGTACAGGAAATTAATGTAAAGCAGTTGCAGGAGACTTTAATTAAGCAGCCATTGGCAGATAATAGTGTTGTTGAAATATTAGTTGATAATGATGATGCTTCCAACGTATCTATCACGGGTAACTGGACAACGGAGCGTAAAGGTAGTTATGGTCCGTCCATGCTTACAAATGATGGGAAAGGAGGTACAGTTGAATCAATGAGATTTATCCCGCCGGTAACAAATAGCGGAAGCTATAAAGTGTATGCATATTTCCCGAAAGTGCAGAATGCAACATCAAAAACTGCTGTAACCATATTTGATGGTAAAGCAAAAAAAGAAAAGGTAATTAAAGAATCTGATGTTAGGGTTGAAGGACAAACAACAGGTGAATGGGTGCCACTTGGAACCTATTCACTTTCTAAAGGAAGAAAATCCTATGTAGAGATATCAAATAAAAATGCAGATGGAGTAGTGGTAGCAGATGCAGTATTGTTTATACCTTATATTAGAAAATAGACGATCTAATAAGATTTAATGATGAAATTAATCCGGACCATTTTTGCCTTTATCCTTTCAACTTTTGGGTTCTGTCGCATCTGCTTGATTAATTAGCCCAGGCACTAACTTTATAGATGTCTAATGGTCATTGTTTTCCAAAAGAAATTATTCTACAAGCAGTATATTTTAAATTAAGATTTAGGTTTAGTTATAGTTAGCGAGATGTAGAAGAGTTATTATTGACAAGAGGAGTAACAGTTGATAGCTCGGAGAAATTATTGCCAGATTAAAACAGGATGTGCAGAATATTATTTAATTCTGAAATGGCAGCAAAGGCTTCTCTGCATGTTTCAACCGGCTTGTGCTTTTTATTATTATTTAGCAGTAAGTGGACAAGCGGAAATTTATTTACAAAAAGACGAGTATTATTTAGCTCTTGAAAATTTTGCAACCAGTAATGCACCAGACCTCAAGGTTTACTATTAAGTTTTAAAACAGCCTCAACGAAGTTCCAAAGAATAGAAGGGGGAAATCTTTTGTTGTTTTACTTAGGAATAAAATTAATACATGAAGCAAGGAACTTAGTATATGTAGATATGAATCACTAATTAATTATACAG
>MWYU01000183.1 GCA_002050375.1 Chitinophagales bacterium 62-2 | reverse complement strand
CCGTTGGACACCGGAAAACCCGGTAAACGCGAAATGGCCGGTTATGAGAACCGGTGCAACCGGTGGTAATCCAAGCTATGTAACTAACTCATTCCTGTTACAGAATTCATCGTATGTAAAATTAAGAAACATAGAATTATCCTACCAGGTTCCTGCAAAGGTCTCAAGAAAAGTAGGTATAGAAAGTATACGGGCTTACTTCAACGGCCAGAACCTGGCTACATGGACAAAATTCATTGGGCTTGATCCTGAAAATGCAATTAGTACTTCATTGCTTAATGACCAGGGATTTTTCAACAATCCTGTGTTCAGCTACCCGGTAACAAAAATCTACAACTTCGGCCTGAACGTTCAATTTTAAAGGCAAACACTCCAATTTATAGTGATGAAATATCTTGTTCTTTCTTTTTTATTTATCGCCGTTTTAGGATTTGCTGGCTGCAAAAAAGATTTTTTGCAGCGTGATCCTGGTGCCCCGATCACTGCGGAAAATGTATTTGGTGACCCGGTACTGGCATCGCGTTTTGCCGATAATTCGTACAATTATATGATTGATGAATTTGGCCGCATGAGCCAGGGATATAAGGGAACTACGGGGCAGTTCTGTGATGAAGCCATCGCTTCCGGTGCCCCCGATTCCTATCCATTTATTGCAGTGATGACCTCGGGTAAATTTCTTGATCCTTTGGCTACGGACGTAGTATCGATTTACAACAGGATGTACCAGGGTATTCGCAACGTAAACGTAATGCTGTCAAGGATGGATAGTGTTCCCTGGACAAGTTTGCAAAGTCCACAGCTAATTAAAGCACAGATGCTTTTTCTAAGGGGCATGTTCTACTTTGAACTGGCTAAACGTTTTGGCGGTGTTATTTTGCTCGACAAAGCTCCTGGGTTAACCGACAACCTTGACCTGCCAAGAAACACTTTTGATGAAACTGTAAATTTTATATTAAAAGATCTTGCGGAAGCAGAGGAGTTATTTTCCAAAGTGATATTTGATCTTCCTTCAGGTAGAGTATATTCTCCCGATGTAGATTGGGATGCAAGAAATTTTGGACGGGCCACGGCCGGAGCGGTTAAAGCTCTTCGGCTTCGTCTTTTAATGCTTGATGCCAGTCCTAACCGAAATCCTGCCGGTACTGCTGCTAAATGGAAAAAAGCTGCTGATGCCGCTGAAGACATTATAAACCTGAATAAATATTCGCTTCACCCTACCTATACTACGTTGCTAAACGTAGTATCCTCCCCCGAGTACATTATGATTAAAGTAAGAGGTCCTCGTTCTTTAGGTGGTATGCTAAGTGATTTCATTATGCCTCCCAGTTCAGGCGGAGCACAAGGCCTGTTAAACCCCACGCAGAACCACGTCGATCTTTATGAAATGAGTAACGGAAAATCAATTACTGATCCCACTTCCGGGTATAACCCCCAGACTCCTTATGTTAACAGAGACCCTCGTTTTTATAATAACATTATTTATAACGACATGACATGGCAGGGAAGGAAAATTCAGATGTATGACGGAGGAACAGACTATGTGCCCGCTTCTAACAGTACAACCCGCACCCGGTATTATTGCAAACGACTATGGCCCGAAGCCATTAAAGGAAATTCTACCGGAAACGGGATAGTGAATTTTATATTTTTTCGCTACGGTGAAGTGTTGTTAAATTATGCCGAGGCGCTTAATGAGGCTGAAGGTCCGGTGCCCGATGTTTATACATACACCGCCCAGATACGCACTCGATCCGGAATGCCAGATCTCCCTGCCGGCTTAACAAAAGATGAAATGCGTAAGCGCATTCGAAATGAAAGAGCGGTGGAATTCGCTTTTGAAGAGATGCGGTGGTGGGATCTTTTAAGATGGCGCGATGGTGAAACCATTAAGGCTGTAGTTAATGCTATGGACGTTACTAAAACAGCTAACGGATTTACTTATAATGTAGTGCCTCTGCCCGCCTTATACCAACGAGAATTCAATGATCGGATGTTTAATTACCCCATACCAAGAGCCGAAATAGACAAAAGCAATGGTATTTTAAAACAAAACCCCGGCTGGGAATAATATCAAAAATCAATTAAGGATTGATCTTAATAAACCGACTATAATTTATGAGAAAAATTTACAAGCATGCAATGCTGGTGTTGTCCTTTATGCTTCTACACGGTTCATTTTATGCACAGGAAGCGGCAGTACCAGAAAAAAGCTATACCGGGTTTGTTACTAATAAAAGTAAGAATCCTGTCGAAAATGCAAGCATTGCAATTCAGGAAAAAAATAGTGTTTTCTTCACGGACAAGAACGGAAAGTTTACCATAAAAGCTAAATCGAAAGATATCATCATTATTAAAAAAACCGGGTACCATACGAAGCAGCTTGAATTAAGTTCTTTTTCAGATCTCAACATTGAACTGGAAGTTGCACTGATTGATGCCGGGGAAGATGACTATGTTGAAATACCGTTTGGTGTCCGCAAAAAACGGGAAATCACTTCTTCGATAAGTTCTTATAATACTTCTAATCTTCCGCAAATTCCAATAAGCAACCTGATTAATTCATTTTCAGGGCGCATTCCCGGCTTATACGTGCAACAAACCGACAACCGGCCTGGAAATGATAATGCAAATATTTTTGTAAGAGGCCGTTCTTCTTATGGAAGTTCAGCCGCCAGAATATTGGTGGATGGTGTGCAAAGGGACTTCCAGGATATGGACTTGAATGAAATTGAAAGTGTAACTGTATTAAAAGATGCTGCGGCCCTGGCCTGGTATGGACTAAGAGCAGGTCATGGGGTAGTTTTGGTAACCACTAAAAAAGGGAGCGCTACAAGATCAAGTATAAATCTTGACATACAGGGAGGTGTGCAGCAGGTAGAAAAAATTATTAAACCTTTAAGTTCATATCAGTTTGCAAATCTATATAACGAAGCCCGGCTTAACGACAATGCTGCCCCTGTTTATGATGATGCAGCCCTTGCCGCCTACCAGAATGGCAGCAACCCGTATAAATATCCTACTAACAATTTCATAAATGATTTTTTAAACAAAACTTCGGCTGTTCAGCGCTATGTACTTTCGGCTGATGGGGGCAATAACACGCTCCGTTACTTTGTATTACTTAGTTATTTTGATCAGGGTGGCATATTTAAGGGCGCCAAATCAGACGATTTTAATTCAAACACCGGTTTTAAGCGTTTTAATTTCAGGGGAAACATTGATTTCGATGTAAACAAAAACCTTACTATCACCCTAAATTCAGGAGGCCGGTCGGAAAACCGCCTGAACCCCGGGGATAACGCGAACACCTTTTTAAGTGCCCTTTATAACACACCCCCAAATGCATTTCCAATTCTAAATGAAAACGGAACATACGGGGGAACAACAGATTTTCGCAATAACCCTTTAGGCATGCTGAAAGACCGGGGATACAACACGGTTATAGACAGAGTACTTTTAGCTTCAGTAAATGCAAAACAAAAGCTCGGTTTTCTGACTAAGGGATTATCGGCAACTGTATATTATAGCTATGATGTATCAGGCACTTATTCGGCCGGGCTTAACCGCGATTATGAGATTTATGATTTCAACACTTCGCCTACGCAGTTATTCCGTACTAAAACACCTTTAGGCTACCGTAGTGCAGCTTTTACTAATAATAACAGAAGGAATGAACTTTGGGCCGGGTTCGACTATGAACGCGTGTTAGGAAACCATAGTATAAAAGCTTCTGTTCGCGGTCAGAGATATGTTGATGCTTCACCGGAAAGACTTGACTTCCGGGGTCAGGGAGTTTCAGGCAGAGTAGATTATGGATATAAAGAGAAGTATTACCTTGGCGTGGTAACAAGCTATACAGGTTCTGAAAACTTTCCACCCTCAAAACGCTATGGATTCTTTCCTGCTGTCTCAGCAGGCTGGGTAGTTACAGAAGAAAAATTCCTGAAAGCAAATAACGTGCTTGGCTATTTGAAGCTTCGCGCATCCACCGGCAAAGCAGGCAGTAGTAATATCGGCGGAAACAGGTTCCCTTTTGAAAGCTTTTATGCCCGAAATACGGGCAGCGGCGGCTACACCTTTGGCACCGGTTTTTCAGCTACTCCTTCTGCGAATGAAAGCAGCCTGGGTAACCCTGAGATCACCTGGGAAACGTTTAAAATAAGTAATGCCGGAGTAGAGATGAAATTGTTCCGCAATTCTCTTTCGGTTACAGCCGATGTCTACAAAGC